>NZ_JCBANN010000075.1:0-23713 GCF_059761975.1 Achromobacter sp. 46006 | reverse complement strand
GGCCGGCGCCGGGCGATGCCTCACTGGAACATGCCGCTCTCGACGCAGAACGTCACCAGTTCCTGGTCGGTCTGCACGTTGAGCTTGCGCATGGCCGAGATTTTCTGGCCGCTGACGGTCTTGACGCTGCGCTTGAGACTGTCGGCCACCTGCATCATCGATTCGCCGCGGATGAAATGCCGCAGCACCTCGAATTCCTTGGGCGACAGGCTGTTGACGCGTTCGCCGATGAACTTGCTGCGCGCCGCCAGCGTGCCATCGCGCTGGAAGCCCGGCGGATAGTATTTGCGGCCCAGTTGCAGCGCGTGCAGGGCGGTGACGATCTCGCCCAGGTTGTCGTGCTTGAACACCACGGCATCGACGCCGGCGTCGTACAGCGCCGAGATGATCATGGGGTTCGAGACCATGGTCAACACGACGACGCGCGTGTCCGGATAATGGCGCAGCAGGTACTTGATCAGGCGGATGCCGTCGCCGTAGACCTCGTCGCCGGGCATGGAGTAATCGGTGATGACGACGTGCACGGGGTCGCGCGCCAACTGCTCGACCAGCGCGGTCGGACTACCCAGCGTGGCGACGACGTCGAAGCTCAGGTCTTTGTGCAGCAGGTCGGTCATGGCCATCAATACGAGCGGATGGTCGTCGGCGATGACGATGCGGAGTCTTTGCATGCGAGGCGCAGTCAGTGGGGCCGGTTGGGCATACGGTTCATTCTGCACCAGGATCCGGCTCTGAACCAGAACGTTGCGACGCCGGGCGTAAGACCAAATCGTAGGTGCCGCGGCCGGCGCCGGAAATAAGAAGAATCTTAAAAACAGGGACGCCAGGGCAGGGCCGCAAAGGCCGCTGGCCGGCCGAGGATCCGTCCGATCGAGCGGGTGGATTAAGAATTTTCTTGTTCAAGCGCCCGTTGCCGTTTGGCACCATCGTCGTCTTACCCGCTTCCGTCGTCCGGCGCGCCGTGTGGCCGGAATGGCGGTGTTCCCGCGCCCTTACGAGGTTCCATGATGTTTCCCTCCACGCGCCGCGGCACGCCGGCGTTCGTGGCCTGGCTCCGCCATGCATGATGCCGTGCAGCCGTGGCCCCCGCGCGAGCAGTCCCTGTTCCTGCGTTTCCAGCCGGTGTTCACGGCGCAGGGCCAGGTGCACGAATACGCGGTGGCCGGCAGCCTCTTGCCGTCGGGCGGCGGCAGCGCGGGCCTGGCCTTGCAGCGCAGCCGCCTGCGGGCTGCCGTCGCGTTCGCCGGGCAGTTCGCCACGCCCATCGACATCTCTTTCGAACACGCCCTGGCCGCGCCCGACGGTGTTGCCCTGGCGCAACGCCTGTGCGCCGACCTGGATATCGGCGTGACGCATGACCTGCTCTGCTTCGGCGCGCCCGACGCGCTCGCCTCGCCCCGGCTGTCCGGCCAGCGGCTGGTCTTCGACCTGCCCTTGTTGCGTCATCTGTCGCCACACGCCGAGGCCCTGGCCGTTTATGCCGAATTCCAGACCGGCCTGCGCGCCCGCCTCCAGCCGGCCCGGCGCGACGGCGAGGCGCTGGCCTCGGGCTGCCTGGGCGTCGAAGGGCTGACGGTCCGCGTGCCGCCAGGCCTGGGAGGCAATCGCGCACAGCAAGGGCGCTTGCTCAGCCTGCTCGGATACGCCGCGGACGCCCGGCTGACCGTGGTGGCCGACTGCATCGAAGACATCCACGATTTCGTCTGGCTGCGCACGCAAGGCAGTCTGCTGTTTCGTGGCACGGCCTTGTCGGCGCCGCTCAGCGCGCAGTGCCTGGAGGTCTGGCTGAGCGCCGACGGCCAGGCCTGGCGCAGTTTCAACGCCGGTATCGTTCCCTCCGGCTGGGCCGCAAGCTAGGGCGCAGCCGCCACGCTGCGCCGGTGCGCGCGTCGCTCGCGGGCGGTGGCGGAGCGGGGCGACGGCCGCCTGCTCATTCGGACTGCAGGCGGCCCAGGATGAAGCCATCGACCGCGCTGCTGCGGCCGCGCCACAAGGTGGGCTGGCCCGCGATCGGCGTGCCGTCGGCGGTGAAGAACAGGGCATCGGCCAGGTGGATGTAGTTGGGCAGGGGCTCGGCCGGTTGCGGCAGGCGGAACACATCGCCCAATTCGGCCAGCGAGGTGCGCACCGATCGCCGGGCTTGCGCGTCCATGCCGGACAGGGAATCGGCGAACGACGCGGCGAATCGGTCGAAGTACTCGGCGCCGGACACGATCGAGCCCGATACCAGCATGCCGCCCATCTGCAGCGTCACGCCGATGCTCTCCAACTGGCCGCCGTTGTTGACCAGGTTCACCAGGAACTGCAGGAATACGTCGGCCGGCGGCATGGGCAGGGCGGTGGGTTGGGGGGCGGCGGGGGTCGGTTCGAGACTCATGGCGGCGCATGCTCCGGAATGGGGAAAGGAGACACAAGATACTTGAACCCGGACCGATGCGCATCGGGTGCAATCGGCTGATAAGCGAGGCAATCGGGCGTCAGTCCGTGCAATCGTCCGCTCGGCCCGCGAGGTAACTTGCGGACCATCGAGATATCCATGCAAGGGCCATGCCATGATCGTCCTCAATCCCGCTTCCTCCTCCGGCCCCGCCGCCGCGCGCCAGTCCCTGGGCGGCGCCGGCCAGGGCGACTTCCGCGCCGCCTTTGCCGATGCACGCCAGCGCGGCGCCTCGGCCCTGGGCGGGGGCACGCAGGGCGCGACCGTGGCCGCGTCTTCCGCGGCCGAAGAGGAATTCATGGATTACGCGTCCATGTCGTTGCAGGACAAGATGTTCTACGCCGCGCTCGCCTCGCTCGGCATTTCCAAGAAAGACTACGACGCCATGTCCGCGGCGGACAAACTGAAGATCGCCGAAAAGGTCTCGCTGGTCATGCAGCAGTTGGCCAAGGCCGAGCAGGTCAAGCAGACCGAACAGGCCGGACGCGCGGCCTGAATTCCGTCCGGCCCGCGCCGTCGTCCGTGGCATGGCGCCGCAGCATGCGGTCGATGTGTTCGCCCGCCTGCCGCAGACGTTGCCGCAGCGCGGCCGGCTGCCGCGCCGGGTGAGGCGTTGCCGCTCGCGCCAGCGCCGCGCTACCAGCCCCAGCAGGTGCCGGCCGCCGGCTTGCCGCAGGCGCGGTAGTTGACGGCGAACCACAGCTTGCCGGCGCCGCGCGGGCTGCCGTCGCCCTTGACGTCGTCGCGCGGCAGTTCTTCGAGCGTGTCGCGCGCCGTCTTGGTCGGTGAGCCGCCAGGCGCGCCGGGCACCAGCACGATGCGGCCGAGGCTGGCCGCGGTGCGGTCCTCGAACACGATGTCGGAGTCGGCCAGCGCCGTCATCTTCAGGGCGGCATTGCGCACCGCCGCGGCATAGCCATCGTTGGCGCCGGTGGGGGCCAGCGCGGAGTTCAGGGTGCTGACCGTCAGAATCTGTGCCGGGGTCGACGGCGCCATCATGGCGTACTGGTCCAGGCCCGGCAATTGGCCGCCGGCCACCTGGCGGCGCAGCCAGTCGCCCCACAGGAATTCGGCGAATTCCGGCAGGTCGCCATTGCTGTAGGCGATGTCGCGGGTGAAGTACACCAGCGAACGGTAGCGGTCTTCCTGCATGCCACCGGCTTCCTGCGCATTGGCGATCCCCAGGCGCGTCGGCAACTGGTCCACCGTAATGGGCTGGTTCTGGCCGTCTCGCAGCCAGGCCTTGCGTTCATCGACCATGCGCTGCCAGAACGCCGCGGCGGTGCCGATGTCGCTGTAGTTGGCGTCGACCTTGACCCAGACCGGCAGCGTGGGGCCGCCGTCGGGGATCTCGCGCAGCGACGACAAGGTGTGATGGCCGTCGGTCAGGTACAGATTGCCGTCCCAGCCGACCACCACGGTTTTCAGGTTGGTCGGGTCGGCGCCCATGGCGGCGGTGCACTGGAACGTGGCGGGCTGGTCCAGGCGTGCTGCCCGCGCTTGGGCAATCGAGGTAAAGGCCTGGGCGCCGGTGGCCCCCATGTCTTCGCAGTAGTCGCTGAATTTCTTGCCGACCGTGCGGTTCAGGTAGTCCAGTTGCTTGACCGGATCGGCGGCCCAGGTGGCGCGATCGAAGTCGCCCTGCCAGCGGCCCAGCTTGTAGTAGATCTGGTCATAGCCGATCGCGGCCTGGGTCGGGTGCAACGCTTCGATGCGCACCTTGATCACGTCGCCGGGCTTGGCCGCCAGGTAGGTCGGGTTGCGCGTATCCGCCGGCGCCCCGGCCACGGGGCTGTCGCCCTCGTCCTCGCCGCCGCCGTTGCATGCGGCCAGCATCAAGGGCAGTGCGGCCACGGCCAGAATCCGCAGCGCGGAACGCCAGGGGGTGGAAAACGGAGGGAACGTTACGGGGGCGGACGGGCGCGGCATGGAGGCGGAGGGTAGACCAGGGAAGTATCCGATGATGACAGCAACGTGTTGCGCGTTGATTGCACCGCCATGCCGGGGACATCCGGAGCGCGGGTGGCGCAATGCTAAGATCGCCGCCAATGACCGCGCCACCCATCCAGCCCTCTCTTGCCGCCGAACTGGCCGAACTTGCCCGCACCCTGGGCAATGCCCATCGCCTGATCCTGCTGGAACACATCGCGCAGGGTGAGCGTCCGGTCGAGCGGCTGGCTGAACTGGCTGGCTTGTCGGTGGCCAACGCGTCGCAGCATCTGCAGCAGTTGCGCCGGGCGGGATTCGTGGCCACCCGCCGCGACGGCAAGCATGTGTACTACCGCCTGGGCACCGCGCCGATCGCCGGCCTGCTCAACGCGCTGGACGCGATGGCGCAGCACAATCGCCGTGAGATGCGGCGCCTGGTTGCCGACAGCCAGGACCGGCGCGACGGCCTCGAAGCCATCTCGCGCGACGAACTGCTGAGCCGGTTGGGCGAAGGCAGCATGACGCTGCTCGATGTCCGGCCCGCCGACGAATTCGCGCAGGGGCACCTGCCCGGCGCCATCAATATCCCCGCGGACGAACTGCTGCAGCGGCTCGGCGAACTACCTCCTGACCATGAAATCGTGGCCTATTGCCGCGGTCCATTCTGTGTGTTGTCTTCCGACGCCGTTGCCGCGCTGCGCGCCCACGGCCTGCGCGCGCGGCGGTTGGATGCCGGCTTCCCGGACTGGCGCGCCGGGGGCCTGCCCGAAGGGTGAGGCCGCCCCGACCCTCAATCGCGCGCCAGCAGCAAACACAGGGCCAGCGCCAGCCAGGCCACGCTTAGTGGCAACGGCGTGTCGAACGGCAGCCAGGACGTGGCCGCCAAGCCCAGGCCCAACAGGCTGTAGTAGGCCAGTCCGAACAGGGCGCCGGCGCGGCCCAGGCAATCGCCATAACGGCGCAGCGCCGGGCCCAGCAGATTGGGTATCGCCAGCCCGTAGCCGGCGAACACCGGCAATGCCGTGGCGGCCCACAGCCAGCCCGGTTGCGGCTGCCAGGCCATGGCCAGTGACTGGGCCGCCGCGCCGAGCGCGACGCAGCGCAGTCCATGGCGGACCCGTCGCGCGGCGTCCGCCGTGGGCGGCAGGCGGCGGTTGGCCGCCGCGCCCAGGCAGCCGGCCAGCGCCACGCCCAGGCCCACCCAGCCGAAGCCCAATCCGGGCAAGGGACCCGTCATGAACGGGCCGGCGGCATAAAACGAAAACACCAGCAGGTTCAGGCCCGCCACCCGCAATACGGCCAGGCGCAACTCGGCGTCGGCCAGCATCCGGCGCGCCAGCGCGGCCAGCGTCACGGACCCGGCCCGCGCCGGCCGGGTCTCGGCCCAACGCCAGGCGACCGATCCCAGCAGCAGCGCCACCGCCAGCGCGATTGCCGCCAGTACGCCGGGATAGCCATGCCAGTCGGCCAGCAACTGGCCGGTCAGCGGCCCGACCGCGGGCGACCATGCCAGCACCGCGCCAAGCGTGACGAAGTAGCGCGTCAAACGCTGGCCGTCCAGGCAATCGCGCAGCACCGTCTGCGTCACCACCGAACAGGCCGCCATGCCCAGCGCCTGCACGAAGCGTCCGGCCAGCAACCACGCATAATGCGGCGCCGCCAGCGCGCACAACGTGCCCGCCAGGCCGATGGCCAGGCCCGCCAGCATCGCGGGTCGGCGGCCCCGCGTGTCGGCCACATGGCCCCACAGCAGCACGCCGGCGGCAAAGCCGACGAAGAAGACGCCCATGACCGGCTGCGTGGCGGCGGCATCCAGGCGCCAGTGGCGCGCCAGATCGGGCAGGGCCGGCGCAAGGATGGTTTCGGCGATCTGCGGCAGCGCCAGCAGCGCGATGACGAGCCATGCAGGCGGCAGGGCGCCCGGGGCGTCTCGGGAGGCGGGGGAGGAAGCAGGGGAAGGCATGATGCCGCGGCCACGTAAAAAGACGCTAGCGTAGGCGGAACGCGGCGTGCAAAATCACGACATCGCGCCATAAAACATCTCCAATCGGACATGCCCGTCTATACGCCCGCTGCCGTCGAGGATCCGGATCTCGTGGCCTGTCCCATTGTGGGCATGGCGATCGACACGCGCGCGCACGCCTCGGATTGGCACACGCACCGGCGCGCGCAATTGCTATACCAGGCCGAAGGGGGCGTGACCCTGTACCTGGACGACCGGGTGGGCCAACTGGCGCCGCTGCAAGCCGCCTGGCTGCCGGCCGGGTGCCGGCACCGCACCGTCATGCAGGGCACGTTCGCCTATCGCAGCCTGTATTTCGATGTCGGCGTCTATCCCGGACTGCCGCGGGAGCCTGGAATCCTCGATGTCAATCCGCTCCTGCGCGAGATGATCCTGCGTGTGACGCAATGGCCGTCGAACGAAGCCCTGGACGCACCGCGCCAGCGCCTGGTGAGCACCCTGCTGGACGAACTGATGGCGGCGCCAGCGACGCCCCTGCACTTGCCGATGCCGCGCGACCGGCGGCTGCGGCCGATCGCCCGCGAACTGCTGGCGAATCCGGCCTGTGCCCTTTCGATCGACGAGTGGGGGACGCGGGTCGGCGCCAGCGGGCGGACGCTGGCGCGGCTGTTCCTGGCGGAAACCGGCCTGCCGTTCACGCGCTGGCGCACGCAGTGTCGCCTGCTGATGGCGCGGGCGCGGCTGGCCGAGGGCGCGCCGGTGACGGCGGTGGCGCATGCCATGGGCTATGCCAGCGACAGCGCCTTTATCGCCATGTACCGGCGTGCCTACGGCGAGCCGCCGGGGCGCCGGCTGCGCCGGCGCGCGCCTTCGCTTTAGAACACGTGGCGGATGCCGACGCCGGCCGCGGTGCTCTTGAGGCCGTCGATGAACGCGTAGTCCTTGCCGTACGAGCCATAGGCATACAGGTTGGTGCGCTTGGAAAGATCGTAGGTGTAGCCCACGCTCCAGACGTTCATGTTGGCATCGCCGCCGGTCAGGCGGTCGTTGGACGGCGATACGTGCTGCCACGACGCGAACAGGCTGCTGGCGCCGCTGAGCGGCAGCGTCGCGCCCAGCATATAGGCGTTGGCCCTGAAGCCGTCGACGTAGCGGTTGATGCCGAATTCATCGCTGAACGGCGTGCCGGCCGGCAGGTCCTGGCCGACGAACCAGCCGTCGGTGGTGCGGCCATAGGCGGCGGCCAGCTTCACGACCTCCAGGTCGTACGAGGCGCCCACGGCATACTGGCGCGGCGTGGCATCGTGGTCGATCGACGCGCGGTTCGAGCCATTGAGCTGGTCGTAGGTCAGCGTGACATTGACCGGGCCTTGCACGTAGCGCAGGCCGGCCGTGATGCCGCGCGAGTTGTCGGCGGTGCGGAAATGGGTCTGGTCTTCGTTGGTGTCGTCGACGTTGAAGGAATAGCCCGCGGCGAACTGGAAGCCGTTCATCGAAGGGCTGCGGTACATCACCATGTTATCCCAGCGCATGGTGTTGGCCGCGCTGAAACCCAGGCCCAGGTTCGATTGGGTGTAGCTGGTGTAGAAGGGGTCGATATCGGCCAGATAGTTCGATCCCACCGTGGCCTGGCGGCCGAATTCGATCGTGCCCCAGGCGTCGTTGGCCAGGCCGATGGTGGCCTGGCGGCCGAACAGGCGACCGCTCTGGCCGCGGGTGCCGTTGCCTGAATCGAAACCGCTTTCCAGCTTGAATTCGGCGCGCAGGCCATCACCCAGGTCTTCGGATCCGCGCAGGCCCCAGCGCGAGCCGGCCTGGATGCCGTTGATCATGCCGAGCTTGCTGCCGTCATAACCATTGCCCTTGATCTTGTTGTAGCCAATGCCGGTGTCGATGACACCATAGAGAGTGACTGACGGTTCTGCCTGAGCGATGCCTGCAAAAGTGGTCAACATTGCGGCTGCGAGCAGCGTCTTCTTCATCCGTGGAACTCCTGTTGTGAAGAGAAAAAACAAAGGGAACAGCACGTCAGGCAAGATGCCGATTGCTGTCCCCAAATTTCATTGTAGGTCAAAAATCCTTATTTTCTGGCAAAACTCATGAATTTCTCGCTATGTTGATCGGCTGGGCGACGGGTTGAGTCACAAGCACGCCGCAGTCCGAAAGCCCTGGCCGCTCCCGGAAAGATTCGTGGCAAAAAAACGCCGTCACGGACAGAGGGGGCCGTGACGGCGTTGTTGGCGGCGTGGTGCCGGCTGTGCCGGCGCCGCAAGCGGGTTTAGAACCGGTGGTGGATGCCGACGCCGCCTGCAGTGCTGTTGAGGCCTTCGACCAGCAGGTAGTTCTTGCCGTACGAACCATAGGCATACAGGCTGGTGCGCTTGGACAGGTCGTAGGTATAGCCCACGCTCCAGACGTTCATCTTGGGATCGTCACTGTCGGTGGAGGCAAGATGCTGCCACGAACCAAACAGGCTGCCTGCGCCGCCCAGCGGCAGCGTGGCGCCCAGCATGTAGGAATTGGCCTTGAAGCCGTCGCTGTAGATGTAGGAGCCGGCGTTGTCGTTGAGCGAGCCCACCGGCAGATCCTGCATCACAAACAAGCCGTTGGTCGTGCGCGCGTAGGCGGCGGCCAGCTTCACGACTTCCAGATCGTACGAGATGCCCAGCGCGTATTGGCGCGGCGTGATGTCGTGGTTGAATTCGACCGGGGTGCCGTTGATGGTGCGTTCGCGGCCGTTTGCGGCGATTTCGCGAGCCTGGTTCGAACTGTTCAGTTGGTCATAGGTCATCGACACATTCAACGGGCCGTTGACATAGCGCAGGCCCGCCGTGATGCCGCGCGCATTGTCGGCGGTGCGGAAGCCGCTCTGGTTCGCGTCGGTGCTGTCGGCGTTGAAGGAATAGCCCACCGCGAACTGGAAGCCGTCGGTCCAGGGGCTGCGGTACATGATCATGTTGTCCCAGCGCATGGTGTTGGCGCCAGTGAAAGTCGTACCGATGTTGGCCTGGGTGAAGCTGGTGTAGAAGGGATCGATTTCCGCCAGGAAGGCGCCGCTGAGGGTGGTCTGGCGACCGAATTCCAGGGAACCCCAGCTATCGTTGGCCAGGCCGACGGTGGCCTGCCGGTTGAACAGGCGGCTCTGCTGCGATTGGCCGTTGCCCGAGTCGAAGCCGCTTTCTACCGTGAACACGGCGCGCAGGCCGTCGCCCAGATCCTCGGAGCCCTTCAGGCCCCAGAGCGAGCCGCCCTGGATGCCGTTGATCATGCCGACCCTGCTACCGCTCAAGTCGACGTCGCGGCTCACGCCGGTATCGTCCATCATGGAATCGTGGCCGGAGATTTTGTTGTAGCCGATGCCGGTATCGACGACGCCGTACAGCGTGACCGACGTTTCGGCTTGGGCGGCGCCTGCGAACGAGGCCAGGATGGCGGCGACAAGCAGGGTTTTTTTCATCGTGGAAACTCCTAGAGTTTTTGGAAAAGCCGAAGAACATGCCGCCGGGCGTGATGCACGAGGGTGTTCCGATGGCCTGTGTGGATTGCACTGGGCCATTCTCCGGTAGCTTCTGCCGACGCTCTGTGATCCGCAGGTGTTCTAGGACGCATCCGAGACGAGTTCGCCACAGGCGACGAACCGCCGGGCGCCTGACGAGGTTCGGGCCGCGATAGGTGGGTATGCAGGAGGGGGGGGCGAGCAGGCTCGCCGCAGGCGGACACTCGCGGCAACTGGCCGCGAGGGCAGGGATCAGCGGCGCGCGCGCAGCCGCCGTTCTTCGCGCACCACGATGCCGGCGCCGACGATGATCATCGCGGCCAGGGCGTACCAGGTGATGGCGTAGACCAGGTGGTTGTTGGGGAAGGTCAGCGTCGTCAGGCCGCCGACCGGCGCCTGGGCCGGATCGCGGCCGGCGCCGGGGGCGGCGTCAGCGTCGATGAAATAAGGCGCCACCTGGCCCAGACCGCGCGCCTGGGCGATGGCGGGCAGGTCGCGCGAATACCAGAGGTTGGCGGCCGGATCGTTGTTGCGCAAAAAGCCGTTGCCCGGTTCGCCCATGCGCAGCAGGCCCTCGACCTTGACCGGACCCGTGTCGGCCTCTGCCTGGCCGCCGGCGGCCAGGCGCTTGCGCCATTCGGGCAGCACGAAGCCGCGGTTGACCAGCACCGTGCCGCCGCCGTCGGCCAATTGCAGCGGCGTCATGACCCAGTAGCCGCTGCCCAGTTCGGTGGCGGCCTGCACCAGCGTCTGCTTGTCGTACTGGTAGGTGCCGCTGGCCGCCACGCGGCGATATTCGGCGTTGTCGGAGGTCAGCGCCGGCCAGTCGGCGCGCGCCGGGGCGGGCACGGCGGGCGCGTGCGCCCGCTGGTCCACCTGCGCGATCAGGTTCTGCTTCCAGGCCAGGCGATGCACCTGCCAGGTGCCAAGGGCGCACAGGCCCGCGAACAGCGCGGCCGCAACCACGCCCAGGATGACCAGGGTGGTTGCGCTGCGGGGGTTGCGGGGGGTGTCGCCGGAATGCGTAGAGTCTTTTGTTGCCGCCATCACGTCAGGGCATATTCCGCATGTCGTGGATCGACATGGGCATCATGTTGGAGTTCAAGTGATACATGATCCAGATGGATCCGCTGAGCGTGATCACGACCAGCACCAGCGTGAATATTAACGCCAACATGTTCCAGCCGCTTTCGGACTTGGCATCCATGTGCAGGAAATAGATGATGTGCACCACGATCTGCACCGCCGCGAACGCCAGGATGATCAGCGCCGTGGTGCGCGAGCTTTCGAACACCCGGTCCATCACCAGCCAGAACGGGATGGCGGTCAGGATGGCCGCCAGGATGAAGCCGGTGACGTAGCTTTTCAGGGTGCCATGGGCGGCGCCGTCGTCATCGTCGTGATGGCCGTGATCGTGGCCGGGGTGGTCGGCATGGGCGTTCATGGCAGCACTCCCATCAGGTAGACAAAGGTGAACACGCCGACCCAGATCAGGTCCAGGAAGTGCCAGAACATCGACAGGCACATCAGCCGGCGGCGGTTCTCGGGGATCAGGCCGTGCATGCGCACCTGCACCATCATCGTCACCAGCCAGACGATGCCGAACGTGACGTGCAGCCCGTGCGTGCCCACCAGGGTGAAGAACGACGACAGGAAGGCGCTGCGCTGCGGCCCGGCGCCGATGTGGATCAGGTGCGCGAACTCATACAGTTCCAGCGACAGGAATCCCAGCCCCAGCAGGCCGGTGACCGCCAGCCAGCCCTGCGTGGCGCCGACCCGGTTGCGCCGCATCTCCAGCATGGCGAAGCCGTAGGTGATGGACGACAGCAGCAGCAGCGAGGTGTTGACCGCCACCAGCGGCAGGTCGAACAGGTCGGCCCCGGACGGCCCGGCCGCGTAGCTGCGTCCCAGCACGCCATAAGTGGCGAACAGGCAGGCGAAGATGAGGCAGTCGCTCATCAGGTACACCCAGAAGCCCAGCAGCGTGCCGTTCTTCGGGTGGTGTTCGCCGGCCACGTGGAACACGGGCTCGGCGGGCGGCGCGCTGCCGCCGGGCAGGGTGGGGGCCAGGGTATCAGACATGTTTCGCCAACAGTTGGGTGCGGGCGTTCTCCGTGCGCACGACCTCGTCGGCCGGCACGTAGTACTCGCGCTTGTAGTTGAAGGTATGGACGATGGACACGACGATCAGCGCGGCGAACGACAGCACCGCCAGCGGCCACATGTGCCAGATCAGCGCGAAGCCCATCACCACGCTGATACCCGCCAGCACGATGCCGGCCCAGGTGTTCCTGGGCATGTGGATGGGGATGAAGCCGCTCTGCGGGCGCTGGTAGCCGTGCTGCTTCATCTGCCACCAGGCGTCCTGGTCATGCACCCGCGGCGTGAAGGCGAAGTTGTAGTTGGGCGGCGGCGAAGAGGTGGACCATTCCAGCGTGCGGCCGTTCCACGGGTCGCCGGTCTCGTCGCGCAGCGAATCGCGGCGGCGGTAGCTGACCACAAGCTGGATCAGGAAGCAGGCGATGCCGATGGCGATCAGGAAGGCGCCGAACGCGGCTACCTGGAACCAGATCTGCAGCGACATGTCCTCGAAGTGGTTCAGGCGCCGGGTCACGCCCATCAGGCCCAGCACGTACAGCGGCATGAAGGCGAAGTAGAAGCCCACCAGCCAGAACCAGAACGAACACTTGCCCCAGAACGGATCGAGCTTGTAGCCGAAGGCCTTGGGGAACCAGTAGGTGATGCCGGCCATCAGGCCGAACAGCACGCCGCCGATGATGACGTTGTGGAAGTGGGCGATCAGGAACAGGCTGTTGTGCAGCGCGAAGTCGGCCGGCGGCACCGCCAGCAGCACGCCCGTCATGCCTCCGATCACGAAGGTGACCATGAACCCCATCGTCCACAGCATCGGCACCTCGAAATGGATGCGGCCGCGGTACATGGTGAACAGCCAGTTGAAGATCTTGGCCCCGGTCGGGATCGAGATGATCATGGTGGTGATGCCGAAGAACGAGTTGACGCTGGCGCCGGACCCCATGGTGAAGAAGTGGTGCAGCCACACCAGGTACGACAGCACCGTGATCACGACCGTGGCGTACACCATCGATGCGTAGCCGAACAGGCGCTTGCGGCAGAAGGTGGCGACCACTTCCGAGAAGATGCCGAAGGCCGGCAGTATCAGGATGTAGACCTCGGGATGGCCCCAGATCCAGATCAGGTTCACGTACATCATGGCGTTGCCGCCGAAGTCGGCCGTGAAGAAATTGGTGCCGACGTAGCGGTCCATCGACAGCAGCGCCAGCACCGCGGTCAGCACCGGGAACGCCGCCACGATCAGCACGTTGGTGCACAGCGCGGTCCAGGTGAAGATCGGCATGCGCATCAGCGACATGCCGGGCGCGCGCATCTTGACGATGGTGACCAGCAGGTTCACCCCGGACAGCAGTGTGCCGACCCCCGCGATCTGCAAGGCCCATATGTAGTAGTCGACCCCCACGTCCGGACTCTGCGCGATGCCGGATAACGGTGGATAGGCCAGCCAGCCGGTGCGCGCGAACTCGCCCACGAACAGCGACATCATCACCAGCACCACGCCGCCGGTGGTCATCCAGAAGCTGAAGTTGTTCAGGAATGGAAAGGCCACGTCGCGCGCGCCGATCTGCAGCGGCACCACGTAGTTCATCAACCCCGTGACCAGCGGCATGGCCACGAAGAAGATCATGATGACGCCGTGCGCGGTGAAGATCTGGTCGTAGTGGTGTGGCGGCAGGTAGCCGGTGGAGTCACCAAAGGCCACGGCCTGCTGCAGCCGCATCATGATGGCGTCGGCAAAGCCGCGCAGCAGCATCACCAGCCCCAGGATCATGTACATGATGCCGATCTTCTTGTGGTCGATGCTGGTGAACCACTCGCGCCACAGGTAACCCCACTTGCGGTAGTAGGTGATGCCGCCCAGCACCACGATGCCGCCTATCGCCACCATGGCGAAGGTGGCCAGCAGGATCGGCTCGTGCAAGGGGATGGCGTCCCAGGTCAGGCGACCGAAGATCAGCTTGGTGAGGTCTGGTTGATCAGTCATCTCGGTTTCCAGGGCTCGGTTTCCAGGGGGATACCTTGATTTCACGCGAGGCGTTGCCGCGCCGGCGCCGCCTCTACAACGCCAGCTCCGCCGCCGAGGTACACATGGCGCCGACATACTTGCGCGGCGGCGCATCGGCCAGGCCCAGCCGCTCGCGCGTGGCGGCATCCAGGCTGGCGATGTTGCGCGCGCCAGGAATGCCCATGCCGCCGCCGGCGTCGATCGCCATGGCGTCCTTCATGCACATGCGGTTCGGTTCCACGCAGCGGTTGACGATGGCGTCGAACAGGCCGGGCGCCACGCTGGCGTAGCGCTGCACCGGGTTGCGTTCGCTGGGCTGTTCCAGTTTCAGATAGGTGTCGCGGCCGAGCGTGGCGCCGGAGGCGCGGGCCTCGGCGATCCACTTGTCGAAGCCCTGCTGGTCCAGGCCGAGGAAGCGAAAGCGCATGCCGGAAAAGCCCGCGCCGCTGTAGTTGGCGGACAGCCCTTCGTATTCGCCGGGGTGGTTGATGACGGCGTGCAGCGTGGTCTGCATGCCGGGCATGGCGTAGATCTGGCCGGCCAGCGCCGGCACGAAGAAGGAATTCATCACAGTGGACGAGGTGATCTTGAACTGGATGGGACGGTCGACCGGCGCCGCCATTTCATTGACCGCGGCCACGCCCTGCTCGGGATAGAGGAACAGCCATTTCCAGTCGAGCGCCACCACCTCGACCACCAGCGGCTTGGTGCCGGGCGGCACTTCGCGGCCCTCGGACAGCCGTGCCAGGGGCCGGTAGGGATCGAGCTGGTGGGTGCTGACCCAGGTGAGCGCGCCGAGCGCGATGATGATCAACAGCGGCGCCGCCCAGATCAGCAGTTCCAGCACCGTGGAGTGGTGCCAGTCGGGATCGTAGTGCGCGTCGCGATTGCTGGCGCGATAGCGCCACGCGAACAGGAAGGTCAGGAAGATCACCGGCACGATGATGAGCAGCATCAGCCCGGTGGAAATGATGATGAGGTTGCGCTGCTGCAGCGCGATATCGCCCGATGGAGAGAGCAATACCGCATTGCATCCGGAGAGCAATGGCAGGGCGGCAAACAGGAACAATCCGCGGAGCCTTGGGAAAGACGGCATGGCCATACCCCGAAACGTAACCGTGGGAGGTAAACGCAACACTACGCTGGAAGCCGCGAAAAATCTAGGGTAAAAAGAGCAAAAGTATGCACGGGAAAGCGTGCGGGGCAGGGCCGGGCGTGATCGCGCAGCGGTCCGCGAGGCCTTGGCGCATGTGCGTACGAGTGTGTTGCAAAAAGCGTAGACAAGGCGTTTTCCAAAACCTCCTTTCAGCGAGCACTCACATGGCGACCACCACGCAGTATCCCGGTCATGCCTCTGCCTTGCCCGGTCCTGGCGCGACAGGGGGCGGGGCCAGCCACGCCAAGGTGGCGCCGGGCGAAATCGCCGTGGGGGTCGTCATTGGGCGCGCCTCCGAATACTTCGACTTCTTCGTCTTCGGCATCGCCTGCGTCCTGGTGTTTCCACGGGTGTTTTTCCCGTTCGAGCCGCAGCTCGAAGGTACGCTGTGGGCCTTCGTCATTTTTTCGTTCGCGTTCATCGCGCGCCCCATCGGCACCGCGGTGTCGATGGCGATCCAGCGGCGCTGGGGGCGCGGCACCAAGCTCACCATCGCGCTGTTCCTGCTGGGCACCGCCACGGTCGGCATGGCCTTCCTGCCCGGCTACAACGTCATCGGTTCGCATGCCATCGTGTTGTTGGCGGTGTTCCGCTGCCTGCAGGGGCTGGCCTTCGGCGGCTCCTGGGACGGGCTGCCGTCCTTGCTGGCGCTGAACGCGCCGCCCAAGCGCCGCGGCTGGTACGCGATGCTCGGCCAGTTGGGCGCGCCCATCGGCTTCATGATCGCCAGCGCGCTGTTCCTGTTCCTGCATGTGACGCTGACCGAGGCCGACTTCCTCGACTGGGGCTGGCGCTATCCGTTCTTCGTGGCCTTCGCCATCAACGTGGTGGCGCTGTTCGCGCGGCTGCGGCTGGTGCTGACCGAGGAATACACGCAACTGCTGGAAGAAGGCGAACTGGAACCCATCGGCACCGGCCAGATGGTGCGCGAGCAGGGCTACAACCTGTTCCTGGGCGCGTTCGCGGCACTGGCCAGCTACGCGCTGTTCCACCTGGTGACGGTGTTCCCGCTGTCGTGGATTGCGGTCAGCGCCACACAGCAGATTCCCGACGTGCTGATCGTGCAGATCATCGGCGCGGGCGTGGGCATCCTGGGCACCATCGCTTCGGGCTGGATCGCCGACCGCATCGGCCGGCGCACCACGCTGGGCCTGCTGGCGGCGCTGATCGGCGTGTTCGCGCTGTTCGCGCCGTGGCTGCTGGGTGGCAGCCCCAAGGCGCAGGACGCCTTCATCCTGATCGGCTTCGCATTGCTGGGACTGTCGTACGGTCAGGCGTCCGGCACGGTGACGGCCAATTTCAGCAAGCGCTTCCGCTACACCGGCGCGGCGCTCACCACCGACATGGCCTGGCTGGTCGGCGCGGCCTTCGCGCCGCTGGTGGCGCTGGGCCTGTCGGCGCGCTTCGGGCTGGTGGCGGTCAGCATCTACCTGCTGTCCGGTACCGCCTGCACGCTGCTGGCCCTGCGCATCAACAAGGCGCTGGAAACGCGCGACTGACGGGCCGCTCGGGGCTGCGCGCGGCTGTCGCGCGACGCCGCCGGCGGCCGCCGCGGCCGCTCAGCCAGCGTAGCCTTCCAACACGTTGGCGACGTTGGTGCCGACCTCGGCCACCGCGTAGCCGCCTTCCATGGTGAACACCGTGGGCAGGCCCAGCCGGGCCAGCCGCGCGCCGACCTGCAGATAGTCGGCGCTGCGCAGCTTGAACTTCGAGATCGGATCGCCTTCGTAGGTGTCCACGCCCAGCGCGATCACCAGCGCGTCCGGCTTGAAGCGGCCGATGGCGGCCAGGCCCTGCTCCAGCGCCTCGGTCCAGCCGGCGAAGTCGGTGCCGGCCGCCAGCGGCAGGTTCAGGTTGGCGCCCAGGCCCGCGCCCTGGCCGGGTTCGTCGGCATAGCCGAGGAAGAAGGGGTATTCGGTGGCGGGGTCGCCGTGCACCGAGACGGTCAGCACGTCGCCGCGTTCATAGAAGATGCTTTGCGTGCCGTTGCCGTGGTGGTAGTCGATGTCCAGCACCGCGACGCGTTCGGCGCCGCCCTCGCGCAGCGCCTGCGCCGCCAGGGCCGCGTTGTTCAGGAAGCAGTAGCCGCCGAAGAAGTCGGCGCCGGCATGGTGGCCGGGCGGGCGAGTCAGCGCCATCGCGGTGCGCGGACCGTGGCCGCCCGATACCGCGCGCGCGGCATCGATGGCGCAGGCCGCGCCGGCGGCGGCGGCTTCCCAGGTGCCTGCCGTCAGCGGGCTGCCGCTATCGAACGAGAACAGGCCGACGCGCGCGGCGAAATTGGTCGGCGCGATGTCGTGGCGAAAGCCCCGTACCGGCCATACCGACGGCAGGATGTCGAGTTCGGCGTTGGCCGGGTCCAGCGCGATCCAGTCGGCCCACGCGCTTTGCAGGAAATCGATGTAGCGCGGGCTGTGCACGCGCCGGATCAGGTCCAGGGCGGGCGCGGCCGGCGCCCGCAGCGTGCCGATGCCACGCCGGCGCAGGGCCTGCAGCACGTATTCGAGCCGGGCCGGCGTCTCGTGACAGGGCACCAGCTTGCCGCGGAACATTTCCTGGCGGCCATCGTGTTTGCCGTGAACGGGGTTGTGGAAGATATGCACGGTAGCGTCTTGGGAACAGGGGAAAGGGGACTATAGCGGCCGTATCGCGTACCAGGCGATGGCCGGCAGCTCGCGCAGGATCGAGTACAGGTCGCGCGCCTCGATGAAGCGGGGCGCGGCGCCGCCAACGCGCGGCACGCCGTGGCGCCTGAGCGCCAGCATGGTGCGCGGCACGTGGAAGTACTGCGTGATGGCCGTGGCGCTGGCATAGCCATGCTCGCGCATATAGGCGCTGGCGTGGGCGGCGGTGGCCCAGGTGTCGTTGCCCAGGCTGTCGGCCACCACCCGGTCGGCCGGCACGCCGCGCGCGATCAGGTAGTCGCGCATGACCGCGGCTTCGTCGCGGCCGGCCGGGTCGATGCCGCCGCTGACGAACAGTACGCGGCAGCGCGCGGCGGCATGGCAGTCGTAGGCGCGGTCGAGCCGCGCTGCCAGGCGCGGCGACGGGCGACCGTCTGGCGCCACGGTGTTGCCCAGCACCACCGCGACATCGGCCGGCGCAGCGTTGGCCAGCACGCCCGCGGCGACCAGCGCGGCGGCGGCCAGCACGACGGCCGCGCCCAGGCCGGCGGCGGTGGCGATGAGGCGTCGGCGCCAGTGCCGGCGCGACGAGGTGGCGTCCATGCGATGCGGGCGGGCGAGGGTCATTGCCGCTTGGGGAAGGGCAGGTCGACCTCGATGACGTTCGAGTAGACCGGTTCTGTCGCCGCCGCCGGATCGGTCAGCGCCACCACCAGGCGGTAGCGGCCGGGCGCCAGGTCGGGAAAGAAGGGCGCGTACTGGCCGTTGCCGGCGCTGACCTGGTAGCCGAAGGCGCCGGCTTCATCCTGGCGCCACAGCACCGGGTCGTCGGCCCACTGGGCGACATGCGGCGCCGGCGCGGGCGGGGTGACGCGGTCGGCGCCGGCGCCATAGGCGGGCCGCGGCGCGGCGGGAGCCGGGGCGGCGGGCGCGGCCAGCGTCACGGGAGGACGCTGGTACAGCGGCTGCAGCGTACGGTGGTCCTGGGCGTCGATGAACAGCAGCCAGACGCGCGGGGATTGCAGCCGGACCGGGCCGGGGCCGAGGTTGCTCACGTGCAGCGTGAAGCGGCCCGCGGCCTCATACAGGGTGGTGCCGAGGTGGCCGTAGACCGATAGCATCAGGCCGCTGGCGGGCGGGCGCCGCGGCGGCGCGTAGCGATGCTTGTCGATCTTCAGGTCGGCGTAGCGCACCCATTTCGCCGGCGCATCCGCGGCCGCGCCGGCAGGGCGCACCTGCAGCCAGTGCGGGCGCAGCGCGATGACGTCGAGACGATCACCGCCCCTGGCGGCTTGCGTCGATAGGGCCTTCACGTCGGGCGCGTCGTACAGGTCGATCCGCTCGAAGGGTACGCGGCCGTCGCCGTCCAACGGCGCCCCTTCGCCGTCGATCTGGATGCGCGCCACCGCGCCGTCCTCATGGAAAGCGTAGGTCAGGTCGAAGGTGCTGTCCTCCAGGTCGAACAGCGCCCGGGCGGTCCATTGCAGCGGGCGCGCGGTGCCGTCGGGGCGCAGCGCGTAGTCTTCTGTGCCGTAGCGGTCGGCGCTGTAGCGGCAGCCGGTCGAGAAAGCCGCTTTTCCGGCGTCGAATACGGGGTTGATGAACTGGTGGCACGGACTGGTCGACGGCGCGGGGTGCGCGATCTCGTGGAACCCGCCTTGCCTGGGGCGGAAGAGGAACAGCCGGGCGCGGACCTGGCCGCCGCCGCCGCTCTGGCCGATGACCAGGTCGCGGTAACCGTCGTGGTCGATGTCGGGCGTCTCGAAATAATCGACTTCCTCGTCGTTCAGGCGGGCGATTTCCTGCGGCGCGGCGTTGCCGACGCGTACGCGGACGCGTTGTTCCGAGGCGCCGTCGATAGCGACCGAGGCCGGCAGTCCCGGCTTGATGTCGTAGGCATGGTCGCGTGCCAGCGCGCCAGCGCTGGCGCCGGCCAGCACGGCCGCAAGCAGGAATATCTTCAAGGAAGCGCCTCCCGGATTTCTTCTCGGCGCATTATGCCCGAGCGGCCGCGCCCGGCGCGGGACGGGCCGAGGGTCGCGGCGGCCAGGGGTTCCTGGGTAGAATCGTCCGATAGCCTGCGATGCGCGCCATGAACCTGCCTTTCCCCATCCGTCAAGAATGCCCGCCCGGCGCCTGTATGTGCGACCGCGACCGGCTGCTGGCCGATCCGGCGGCCGACGTGCGCATCCTGCGGCTCACCAGGGAAGAGGAAAAGCGCCTGGTGGCGCGGCTCGAGAACATCACCAGCCTGGAAGACCTGCGCGCCATGCAGGGCCGCATGCAGGCGCAGTTGGGCATCGTGGTGCACATCATTCCCAGCGACAACGAGGTGCGCACTTCGCGCGGCATCGCCATCCAGCTCGATGATCAGCCGGGGCTGTGCCGCAAGACGCGGTCGTCGATTCCAGCCGCCATTCGCCGCGGCTTCGACAACCGGCCCGAGATCGTCTACGCCCTGCTGAACGAGCGCGACCTGCTGAATGGCACCTAGGGCCTGTTCGCACCGGCAGGAGCGTCGCGTGCGCCGGTTAGCGGGCACCACGCCAGCCGCAATCGCCGCGGGAGGGCGCCGCAACAATGCGGCGTGTCGCCGCTGGCGGCGCTAGCGCTCTTGCGGCGAGGCGCAGGGCACGAGCGGCGTCACTGCGCTTGGCACGCGGCCCGCCTCGGGCCGGTCGTCGCGCGGCTTGGCGGCACGCGCGGGGTAGGCCAGCAGGACCGCGCTGCCCGGCGCCAGGCGCGGCGCATCCGGGCCGCCGTAGGCCACCGTCCAGCCGCGCACGGCCAGCGGCGCCAGGGTGTACTGCAACGCCGAGCCGGGCGAAACATGGGCGACCTTGCCGGCGTACAAGTCCTGCTGACGGGTCTCGACACCATCGATCAGGCGGTAGGTGGCGATGCTGACTGGAGCGGCCGATTCGCCGTGGCGCGCCAGGATGGCGGTGGCCGACTTGCCCGGCGCGATGGCGCCCAGGCTGACGTCGATCTTGTCCCGGGCCTGGCCGGCGGCGTCCAGCCGTACGCCGGTGACGTCGACGCGCGTCAGCGGCGCCGAGCCGGTGTTGTGCACTCGCACGCTGTACTGGCCCGAGGTGCCGGTCAGCGTGCAGACGTCGATGCCATACGGGGCCGTGCCCGCATGGGCAGGCGCCAGCGCCGCGAGGGCGGCGGGCAGGATGGCGGCGGGCAGGATGGCGGCGCGAAGGAAACGGGACGGCACGGCATGCTCCTGTAGGGAGGCAGCGCGCCGGGACGCCGCGTTGCCAGCCCTATTACACCACTTGACGGCCGGGGCCGTCGCTTTGCGGCCGCCTGCCCGCCAGCCAGTGCAGAATCAACGCCAGGATCAGCAGGCCGGCCATGATGAAGCCCCAGAACAGCCAGCCCAGCACCGCGATCCAGGTGCCGAGGCTGCCGGCGGCCGGCAGAACCTGGTTCAGCGCTTCCACCAGCCATACCAGACCGGATCGCAGCGACTGGATCAGGCCGGCATCGACCCACGGCGCGGCCCATGCGGGCGCCTGCCACTGCGCCGCGCCGATCGCGGCGGCGCCGGGCACCTGGGCCGAGGCGATGGCGGCCAACACCCAGTCCGCCAGTTGCAGCGTGAGCGCCACCAGCCCGGTCCATAGGGCAGCCAGCACGGCGAAAGCGATCCAGATGATTTTCTTCATTGAGGGGGTACTCCGGTGATTCGGGAAAGAAACGCCACGATAGAGCGGAAAGTAACTCTGAAAAACCAGCGTCTTTGTGACAATCATTAAGAAAAAACCGAAGTCTTGGCATGCGCCAGTATCTGCTGCACCAGCGGATGGTGCTGCCCGCGGCGGTTGCGGATGCCGTGGATCTCCTCGTGCACGCTGTCGCAGCGCGCCAGCGGCCGCAGGCCGCGCAGCAGGCCGACGTCGTCGCCGCCCAGGCGGCTGAGCGGGAATACGCCCAGGCCGCGCGCGGCAAACACCGACATCAGCGCGCTGTCCTCGAATTCCCCGACCACGTTGGGCCGCAGGCCCTGTTCATTGAACCACCGGTCCAGCGTCTGGCGCAGCACCGAATGGCCGGTGGGCAGCAGCACCGGCAGGCGCTCCAGGCAGCGGGGGAAGTCCTGCGTGTCGGCCTTGCGCACCAGCCGCGCCGGGCCGTACCAGTCCACCGGCGAGGAGACCAGCCGGTCGCTGGTCAGGCGCAGGTTGGGGTTGGCCGGCGCGCCCTGGCCGGCCAGCACCAGGTCAAGGTGGTGGCGCGCCAGTTCGCCCAGCAGTTCCTCGACCTCGCCCTCGTGGCAGGTCAGGCGCAGGTCCGGGGTGTCCAGCACAGGCCCCAGCAGCGCGTGCGCGGCCAGCTTGGAGATGCCGTCCGACAGGCCCACAGACAGCCGGATCACCGGCTTGGTGGCGGCGGCGCGGACCTCCTGCGGCAGTTCCTGGCCGATCTGGAAGATCTCCTCGGCGCGGGCGAAGGCGGCCTGGCCGGCGTCGGTCAGGGCGACGCCGCGGCCGGCCGGGCGCAGCAACTGATGGCCCAGGTTCTTTTCCAGTTCGCGCACCTGGGCGCTGATGGTCTGGATGGCCATGTCGAGCCGCTCGGCGGCGCGCGAGAAGCCGCCTTCCTTGGCGACCATCCAGAAGTAGTACAGGTGGCGGTAATTGAGCATGGCGATATTCACTTCGGTTTTTTCGAACCATAACTCACTTTCAGGCTGATTTCTCCATCGGCCCGGGATCCGGATCATGAGGGCCTTCACACACAAGCGGGAACATCATGGAAGCCTTGCTCTCATTTTTACAAGCCGACTTCGCCGGCACGCCGGCCTGGAGCTGGCTGCTGTTCATCGGCATCGTCATCTCCCTGCTGGTCTTCGACCTGGGCGTGCTGCACAAGGAAGACCGCGAGATCGGCGTGCGCGAAAGCCTGCTGCTGTCGGCCGGCTACATTTCGGCCGCGCTGCTGTTCGGCGGCTGGGTCTGGTGGCAGATGGGCCAGGCCAGTGGCATGGCCTATTACACGGGCTTCCTGATCGAGAAATCGCTGTCGCTGGACAACGTGTTCGTGATCGCGCTGATCTTCAGTTTCTTCGCCATCCCGCGCCAGTTCCAGCACCGCGTGCTGTTCTGGGGCATCCTGGGGGTGATCGTGCTGCGCGCCATCATGATCGGCCTGGGCGCCGCGCTGGTCAGCAACTTCGGCTGGTTGATGTATCTGTTCGGCGCGTTCCTGGTGTTCACCGGCATCAAGATGTGGATGATCGCCGACCAGGAGCCGGACATCGCCACCAACCCGATCCTGAAGTTCCTGAAGCGCCGCATGCGCGTCACGGAAGGCCTGCGCGGCAACGCCTTCTGGGTGCGCGAGCCGGATGCGGCCACGGGCAAGACGGTGCGCTGGGCCACGCCGCTGTTCCTGGCCCTGGTATTGATCGAGTTCGTGGACCTGTTGTTCGCGGTGGACTCGGTGCCGGCGATCTTCGCCATCACCACCGACCCGTTCATCGTGTACACCAGCAACATCTTCGCGATCCTGGGCCTGCGCGCGCTGTACTTCGCGCTGGCGGCGATGATCCACCGCTTCCACTACCTGAAGTACGCGCTGTCGCTGGTACTGGTGTTCATCGGCACGAAGATCTTCCTGGTCGGTTTCATCGGCAAGATTCCCGCGGTGGTGTCGCTGTCGGTGACCTTCGGCCTGATCGGCGGCGGCGTGCTGTTCTCGCTGTGGAAGACCCGCTCGGCGGCGTCGCAACCCGAGCTGAAGACCGAGTAAACGCGTACGGCGCGTGTGAAGGGCTCGCCCATGGCGGGCCCGTTTTCATCGCCGAGCCGCCTCAAGATGAAAAAGCCCCCTCGGGGGGCAGCAAGCCGAAGGCGCGGCGTGGGGGCTCCTTTTCATCGCCGAGCCGCCTCAAGATGAAAAAGCCCCCTCGGGGGGCAGCAAGCCGAAGGCGCGGCGTGGGGGCTCCTTTTCATCGCCGAGCCGCCTCAAGATGAAAAAGCCCCCTCGGGGGGCAGC
>NZ_JCBANN010000074.1:0-23813 GCF_059761975.1 Achromobacter sp. 46006 | reverse complement strand
CAGGAAGACGAGTTAACCGAACAAGTCTCGTGGGCTAGGAGAGTGGTATAAGAGACAGGGTTTAGTTTTTTTAGCAACAAAAAGGCCGAAAACAATTTAACGGACCTAGTCTCGTGGGCCAGGAAGTGTGTATAAGGGCCAGGCCCAGCACCGCCAGTCCCAGCGCGCCGCCCATCATGAAGGCGGTGTTGACCACGCCGGACGCCAGGCCCGACTGGCTCGGCTCGACGTCGCTCATGGCGGCCAGCAGCATGGGGTTGAAGGCGATGCCCGCGCCCAGGCCCAGCAGCAGCATGCCGGGCAGCACGTCGGCCGCGAAGTGACCGTCGACCGGGGCGCGCGCGAACAGCGCCAGCCCCAGCGCCGCCAACAGCAGGCCGATGGCCAGCGGCCCACGGATACCAAAGCGCATCACCAGCTTGGCCGACAGCCCCAGCGAGAACGCCGCCATGATCAGGTTGGCCGGCAGGAACGCCAGCCCCACCTGCATGGCGTCGTAGCCCAGCACCAGTTGCATGTACAGGGCCGAGACGAAGAACCAGGCGAACATGCCCGCCGCCCACAGCACGCCGACCACGTTGGCGGTGGCGACGTTGCGCAGGCGGAACAGCGCCAGCGGCATCAGCGGTTCGGCCACGCGCGCCTCGATCGCCAGGAACAGCGCCATCAGCAGCGCGGCCGCGCCCAGCAGGCCGAGCGACTGCGCCGAGGTCCAGCCGGCCTCGTTGCCGTTGACCACGGCGTACACCGCCAGCATCAGCGACGCGGTGACGGTCAGCGCGCCGGCCACGTCCAGCTTGCCGCCACCGGCCGCGCCGCGCGCCGCCGGCAGCAGCCGCAGGCACAGCGCGTAGACGGCTACGCCGATCGGAATGTTGACCAGGAAGATCCAGTGCCACGACAGCGTGCTGGTCAGCAGCCCGCCCAGCAGCACGCCCAGGCTGCCGCCGCCCGCACAGACGAAACCGTACACGCCCATGGCGCGGGCGCGTTCGCCGGCCTCGGTGAAGAGATTCATGATGAGCGACAGCGACACCGCCGACACCACCGCGCCGCCCAGCCCCTGGGCCGCGCGCGCGGCGATCAACAGCCCCTGGCCCCGCGCCAGCCCACAGGCCAGCGAGGCCACGGTGAACAGCACCAGGCCGGCCAGGAACATGCGCCGGTGGCCGAGCAGGTCGCCCAGCCGTCCGCCCAGCAGCAGGAAGCCGCCGAAGGTCAGCATGTAGGCGTTCACCACCCACACCAGCGAGGTCTCGGTGAAGTTCAGGTCTTCGCGGATCGAGGGCAGGGCGACGTTGACGATGGTGGTGTCCAGCACGATCATCAACACGCCCAGGCACAGCACCATCAGTGCCCACCACCGTTGCCTGCCCTGTATGCCATGCGTCATGGATGTCTCGCTCCATCCGCTGGTGGCGGATTCGGTTGTCAGTGGGGTTGTCAGTGGCTGAGCCGCCCGCCGCTGATCATCCAGCGCGTGTCGTAGCGGTCGATCAGGGCGCCGTAGGCTTCGGCCCAGAAGGTTTTCTGCAGCGGCATGGTAACGCTGCCGCCCTCGGCCAGCATATCGAACACGCGTTGCGCGTCCGAGACCGTGGGGTAGGCCAGCGACAGCGCCATGCCCTGCTTGCCGGGGTAGGGATGGCCGGCGGTGGCGTCGCTGGCCATCAGCACCTGTTCGTCCAGCGCCAGGCGGGCGTACATGATGCGTTCGGCTTCAGCGTCGGACAGCGCCGGCATGGCGGCGTCGGCGGGCGCATCCGCGTAGCGCACCATGGTCTCGACGCGGCCGCCGAGCACGCGTTCGTAGAAACGCATGGCTTCGGCGCAGTTGCCGTCGAAACTGAGGTAGGCGGAAAGTCTGGGCATTGCGGATCCTCCTTCTTTTTAGCCGATCCCGATTCTCGCATCCGCGGCCCGTCCGGGAAACCTCTTATTGCCGCGGGTCTGCGCGCATCCCTATCATTCGGCACAGGATCAGGATTGATCCGCACGCGCTGGCAGGGCCGGCGCCGCAGTGCCCCGCAGCAATGATTGCTGCCCGAACCTTCGTCTGGCTATAGAAGCCCCCGACTCACGCAATGCGTGGCCGGGGGCTTTTTTGTTTTCCAAAACGTTGCAGGGAGATCGCATGCAAGTTTCACCGCCGCCGGATGCCATCGCGTCCGCGATTCACGTGGCCAGTGTGCAGACGGCCCCCGTCATGGGCGAGGTCGCCGCCAATGTGGCCCGTTCCATCGAGCTGGTCGAGCAGGCCGCCGCGCAGGGCGCGCGGCTGGTGGTGCTGCCCGAGCTGGCCAACACCGGCTACGTGTTCGCCAGCCGCCAGGAGGCCCACGCCCTGGCCGAAAGCGTGCCCGACGGCCCCAGCTCGCGGGCCTGGATCGCGCTGGCGCAACGCCTGGGCATCTACCTGGTGGCCGGCATCGCCGAGCGCAGCGGCGGCCGGCTGTACAACGCCGCCATCATCGCCGGCCCCGACGGCTACCTGGGCACCTACCGCAAGCTGCACCTGTGGGGCGACGAGAACCTGTTCTTCGAGCCGGGCGACCTGGGCCTGCCGCTGTTCGACACCGAATTCGGCCGGCTGGGCGTGGCGATCTGCTACGACGGCTGGTTCCCCGAGGTCTACCGCCTGCTGGCGCTGCGCGGCGCCGACATCGTCGCGGTGCCCACCAACTGGGTGCCGATGCCGGGGCAGACGCCCGAGGGCCCGGCCATGGCGCACGCGCTGGCGGCGGCCGGCGCCCACAGCAATGGCCTGACGCTGGTGTGCGCCGACCGCGTCGGCGTCGAGCGCGGCCAGCCCTTCGTCGGCCGCAGCCTGATCGTCGGTTCGCAGGGCTGGACCGTGGCCGGCCCCGCCAGCCACGACCGCGAAGAGGTGCTGGTGGCGCCGGTGGACCTGGCCGCCTCGCGCCGCGCGCGGCAACTGAACGACTTCAACCACGTGCTGCGCGATCGGCGCCGCGACCTTTACGACGAACTGCTGGGCGCCGCCGAGGCGCCGCGGCAGCGTTGAATACAACGGCGGACAGCCGGCCCCCAAGGAGAAATCCCCATGAAAAAACCCACTTGCAGCTTCCTCATCCGACTTTCCTTCATCGCCGCGCTGACCGGCGCGGCGGGCGCCCACGCGGCCGAGCCCTTGCGCATCGGCGTGCCGGTCGGCCTGTCGGGCGCCAACAGCGTGGTCGCGCCCGGCGTGGTGCAGGCCTCGCAACTGGCGGCCGATGAGATCAACGCCGCCGGCGGCATCCTCGGCCGCCAGGTGGTGCTGGAGATCGCCGACGACGCCTCTGGCGCGGTCGGCGCACAGAAGGCCTACGACACGCTGGTGTTCCAGAAGAAGGTGGATGCCATCATCGCCATGGAAACCAGCGCGGCGCGCAACGCCGCGCTGCCCATCGTCTCGCGCGGCAAGGTGCCGTACATCTACACCTCGTTCTACGAAGGCCGTTCGTGCAACCGCTGGATGCACGTCAACGGCTGGGTGCCCGAACAGCAGGTGGCGCCGGTAGTGGATCACTTCATGAAGGAACGCGGCGCCAAGACCTTCTTCCTGGTCGGCAGCGACTACGCCTTCGGCCGCGGCATGCTCAAGTTCACCCGCGAATACATCGAGAAGCAGGGCGGACGCGTGGTGGGCGAGGAATACCTGCCCATCGACGGCTCCGACTGGACGCCGGTGGTGTCGAAAATCCGCTCGGCCAACCCGGACGCGCTGATCAGTTCCACCGCCGGCGGCGGCCCCAACGTCAGCCTGGCCAAGCAGGTCAAGGCGGCCGGCCTGACCATGCCCTACGGCAACCTGGCGATCGATGAAGCCACCGCCAAGACCATGGGCGACACGGCGGTCGGCATGTATCTGTCGGCCTCGTACCTGACCAGCATCGATACGCCGCAGAACCACAAGTTCCTCGACGGTCTGAAGGCCAAGTTCGGCGCCGACGCCAAGACCGCCAACGAATTCTCGGGCCCGCAGTACGAAGCCTTCTTCCTGTACAAGGCGGCGGTCGAGAAAGCCGGCAGCCTCGACCCGCAGAAAGTGGTGCAGGCGCTGAGCGAAGTGTCGTTCGATGGCCCGCGCGGCCCGGTCAAGATGGATCGCCAGCGCCATGCCGCGCTGACCATGCGGCTGGGCCAGGTGCAGCCCGACGGCTCCATCAAGATCCTGCAGACCTTCGACCAGGTCGACCCGGGCGCGCAATGCCCCAACCTGAAGTGACGCGTTAAGCAACATCCTGCGCGCCGCCGGCCCGCCGGCGGCGCTGGAGAACACAATGGGTTTGATGCTGGACATTCTGACGACAGCCGCCATGCTGTTTATCGTGACGGCCGGGCTGATGATCATTTTCGGCGTGATGAAGATCGTCAATTTCGCTCATGGCGCCATCATCACGCTGGGCAGCTACGCCGCCCTGGTGGTGACGCGGCTGGGGCTGGACCCGTGGCTGGCGCTGCCGTGCGCGCTGCTGGCGGGCGTGCTGGTGGGCATGCTGGTCGAACGCCTGATCGTGCAGCCGCTGTACAAGCGGCCGCTGGACGCCATCCTGGCAACCTGGGGCCTGGGCATCGTGATCGGCCAGCTCATCACCATGGCCTTCGGCCGCGAGGTGCAGTTCGCCGACGCGCCGATCCAGGGCGCGGTGCCGTTCCTGGGCACCGAATACTCGGCCTACCGGCTGTTCCTGGTGCCGGGCGCGCTGCTGCTGTACGTGGCGCTGACGCTGCTGCTCAATGGCACGCGCTTCGGCGTGCGCACCCGCGCCGTCATCATGAACGAGGACCTGGCGCGCGGCCTGGGCATCAACGCCGAACGCATCCGCTTCACCACCTTCGCGCTGGGCGCGGGGCTGGGGGCGCTGGCCGGCGCGCTCATCACGCCGCTGTCCAGCGTCGATCCGAACATGGGGCTGCCGTGGCTGGTCAGCGCCTTCATGCTGGTGATGGTGTCGGGCAACTCGATCACCGCGCTGTTGCTGACCTGCCTGGTCTACGGCGCCTGCCAGGTGCTGGTGGGCGTGTACATCAGCCCGATCCTGGGGGGCGTCACCATCGCGGTGCTGGCCGCCCTGACCCTGCGCCTGCGTCCCAAAGGATTCGCCCATGACTGATTCCTCCCTCGCGCAACCGGCGCTGGCGACCCGCGCCGACCCGCGCCGCGCCGCCCGCGGCCGCGACCTGCTGTGGCTGGCCATCGCCTGCCTGGCCCTGACCGTGGCCGGCCCCTGGCTGTTCGACACCTATCTGCTGAACGTGCTGATCAAGGCGCTGTTCTTCGCCGTGGCGGCGGTCACGGTGGACATCCTGTGGGGCTACACCGGCTACCTGACCTTCGGCCAGTCGGCCTTCTTCGGCGTCGGCGCCTATGCCGCCGGGCTGGCCTTCACGCACTACGGCTTCTCGCCGGGCGTCGCGCTCGCGGCCGCGCTGGTGGCGGTGGGGGCGGCCATGCTGCTGGCGCTGTTGACCGGCTGGCTGTCGTTCTATCGCGGCGCCTCGCCGTTCTTCGCCACCGTGATCTCGCTGGTGCTGCCCATCGTGCTGACGCAGGTGGCGCTGTCGGGCGGCACCTACACCGGCTCCTCGTCCGGCCTGACCGGCTACGACACCTTCGACCTGTCGCTGGAGGCCTGGTACGTCATCGCCGCCGGCGGCCTGTCGGTCGTGGCGCTGCTGGCCTGGGTCGCGGTGCGGAGCGACGGAGGCCGCATCCTGGCCGCGCTGCGCGACAACGAGGGCCGCTGCAGCTACCTGGGCCTGAACACCGCGCATTGGCGCATCGCGCTGCTGGTGGTGTGCGGCGCGGTCGCCAGCCTGGCGGGCTTCGGCTACGGCGCCTTCAGCGGCGTGGTGGCGCCAGAACTGACCGGCTTCGTGTTCGGCACCGAACTCATCATCTGGGTGGCGCTGGGCGGACGCGGCACGGTGTGGGGCCCGGTGCTGGGCGCCGTGCTGATCAACGTGGCCGGCTCGTACCTCAGCGGCAACATGCCGTTCCTGTATCAATTGGTGCTGGGCGTGACCTTCATCCTGGTGATCCTGCTGCTGCCGCGCGGGCTGCTGCCGCTGCTACTGGCGCCGTGGCGCCGCCGGCGGCCGGCCCCGGTGCCGGAATTGGTGGCGCGCGCGCCAGCCGGCGCATCGGGGCGGGGCGGTGCATCGAGTCAAGGCGCCGCACCAGCCCAGGCCGCCGCCGAAAGCGGCCTGGTCCTGGCCGGCGTGGCCAAGCGCTTCGGCAGCCTCAAGGTGCTGGAAGGCATCGACCTGCGGGCGCGCGGCGGCGAACTGCTGGGCCTGATCGGTCCCAACGGCGCCGGCAAGACCACGCTGATGCGCTGCATCGCCGACGGCGCCGAGCGTAGCGACGGCACGGTCGAACTCTGCGGCCACGCGGTCAAGCGCGACGGGCCGGAGCAGTGCGTGCGCTACGGCCTGGGCCGCAAGTTCCAGAACGCCAACATCTTCGACACCCTTACCGTCGCCGAAAGCCTGCGCATCGCCACCACGCTGCGCGAGCGCCCGTCGTGGCGCCGCCGCGCGCCCGCCCTGGCGCTGCCGGACTACGCGCTGGAGGTGTTGCGCATGACTGGCCTGGACCAGCAGTTGGACCGCGTGGCGCGCGACCTGTCGCACGGCCAGCAGCAGGCGCTGGAACTGGCCATGGTGCTGGCGCTGGAGCCGCGCGTGGTGTTGCTGGACGAACCCACCGCGGGCCTGAGCAAGGATGAGCGCGCCCGCATCGGCCAGGTGCTGTCGGCCCTGGCCCACACCCACGGCCTGTGCTGCCTGCTGGTCGAGCACGACCTGGACTTCGTGGCCGAGGTGGCCACCCGCATCATCGTGCTGCACCAGGGCCGCATCGTCATGGACGGCAGCTTCCGCGAAGTGGCCGAATCGGAACTGGTGCGCACCATCTATGCCGGTAACGCGCCGTCCGGGAACACGACCCGGCAAGCTGCCCAACAAGGCGCCCAACCCGCAACCCCGTCTGTTTCGCCCCAAGGAGCCCAGCCATGAGCCACGCCGCCCCGGCCTTGCGCCTGGAAAACGTCGCCAGCGGCTACAAAGGCGCCGTGGTGCTGAACGACATCTCGCTGTCGGTGGCCGGCGGCGCCTGCGTGGCGCTGCTGGGCAAGAACGGCATGGGCAAGAGCACGCTGCTCAAGACGGTCATGGGCTACCTGCCCAAGCTCCGCGGCACCGTCAGCCTGGGCGGCGTCGACGCCACCCGCCTGCGGCCGCACGAGGTCGCCCGCCGCGGCGTCGCCTACGCGGCCCAGGACCAGCCGCTGTTCCCCGACCTGAACATCCGCGACAACCTGCGCCTGGGCCTGGCCAGCGACCGCCTCTTCGACGAACGCTTCGGCGAGATCGCCGACCTGTTCCCGGTGTTCGCCAGCCGCCTGCGCCAGCATGCCGGCACGCTGTCGGGCGGCGAGCAGAAGATGCTGCTGGTGGCGCGCGGCCTGATGCAGCGGCCGGCCCTGCTGTTGCTGGACGAGATCACCGAAGGCCTGCAGCCCTCGGTGATCGAGCGGCTGGGCCGGGCGCTCAACTGGGAACGCGAACGGCGCGGCACCTCCATGTTCATCGTCGAACAGAACGTGGCCTTCGCGCTGGACGTGGCCGACCGCTACCTGGTGCTCAAGCAGGGCGCCATCGTCGACCAGGGCGAGGCTGGCGCGCCCGGGGCCGCCGGCCATATCATGGACCACTTGAAGGTATGAACCGTGCCGGCGCCAGCGGCGCGCCGGCCACGATCTTGCAGAAGGAAGCCCCTATGACCTCCCGCACTGACAGGGACGCCGCCACGCCGGGATGGCGCATCGGCGTGCTGTATTCGCGCAGCGGCGTGACCGGCACCACCGAATCGCAGCACTTCTTCGGCACCGTGCTGGCGGTCGAGGAAATCAACGCGCTCGGCGGCGTGCTGGGCCGGCCGCTGGAACCGGTGGTCTACGACCCGCGCAGCGACGCCGAGGAATATCGCCGCCTGGCCGCGCGGCTGCTGCTGGACGACGAGGTCAACGTGATCTTCGGCGGCTGCACCTCGCACTGCCGCAAGGCCATGCTGCCGGTGGTCGAGCGCAACAACGCGCTGCTCTGGTACGCCTCGGTCTACGAAGGCTTCGAATACTCGCCCAACATCATCTACACCGGCGCCGCGCCCAACCAGGGCAGCATGCAGCTGGCGGCCTACCTGATCCAGCACTGCGGCAAGCGCATCTTCCTGGTGGGCGCCGACTACATCTACCCGCGCGAAACCAACCGCATCATGCGCGACACCGTCGAGGAACACGGCGGCGAGATCCTGGACGAAACCTACCTGCCGCTGGGCTGCGACGAAGGCGAGATCATCGACGTGGTGCGCGACATCCGCCGCATCAGGCCGGATGTGGTGTTCTCGACCCTGATCGGCGACGATGCCCAGCGCTTCTACCGCCGCTACCACGCCGCCTGCGAGGCCGACCCGGGCGCGCCGCACATCCCCATCGCCAGCCTCACCATGGCCGAATCCGAGGTGGCCGAGATCGGCCCGGCCCTGTGCGCCGGCCACATCACCGCCGCCACCTACTTCAATACCGTCGACTCGCCCGCCAACGCCCATTTCCTGGACCGCTGGCGCGCCCGCTTCGGCGACCGCCCGGCCAGCGTCTACGCCGAGGCCTGCTACAGCCAGATGCACCTGTTCGCGCGCGCCCTGCAGCGCGCCGGCAGCCTGGACACGCGCAAGCTGGCGCAGGCGGTGCACCAGGTGGGCTTCGACGCGCCCGGCGGCCGCCTGACCATCCTGGCCGAGAACAACCATAGCGTGCTGACCCCGCGCATCGGCGTCTGCCGCGCCGACGGCCGCTTCGACATCGTCTGGGCCAGCGGCGAACCGGTCAAGCCGGACCCCTACCTGACGGCTTTCGGTCTGGACGAATTCTGGTTGGCATGAGCATGGACCATAGCCTCCGCCGCCTCTACGAAGACCTGCGCAGCGTGGCCGTCGCCGTGGCCTATCCGCCCGGCGAAGACCGCGACTTGCTGGTCGAACAGCTCAAGCGCATCGGCTGCCGCATCCACCTGGTCTGGCCGTTCCCCGACAAGCCGCCGGCCGGCGCCGACGTGGTGTTCTTCCAGGTCTCGCAATGCGGCCAGAACTCGTTCGCCTGGTCCGCCAGCGAGGTCGACGCCACCCTGATCGCGTTGTCCGAATACGAAACCCCCACCACCTTGAAGCAGCTGCTCAAGACCAACGCCCACGGCGTGCTGACGCGGCCGTTCCGCTCGGCCGGCATCCTCAGCACCCTGGTGCTGGCGCGCTCGGCCAAGCAGTTCCAGAACCGCCAGCAGAACAAGATCGATAAGCTGGAAAGCACCATCAAGGCGCGCCGCGTGATCGAAAAGGCGATCCGCGTGCTGATGGACCACCAGCGCCTGGACGAACGCGCCGCCTACGAACATATGCGCACCCGCGCCACCGGCCTGCGGGTCAGCGTGGCCGAGGTCGCCGCCATGATCGTCGAGGCCAGCGAAGCCATGGAAAAACTGGGCCTGGGCGGCGCGCGCCCCGACCCGCAGAACAACAGCAACAACGGAGGCAAGGCATGAAAGTCATGATCGCCCGCATGAACCACGAGACCAACACCTTTTCGCCGGTGCCCACGCCGCTGTCCGCCTTCGGCAACGACGGCCCGACCTACGACCGCGCCGCCTACGAAGAGAACCACGGCAAGCGCACCGCCATGTCGGCATTCATCGACCTGGCCGAGGCGCAGGGCGCCACGCTGGTCACGCCCGTGTCCGCCACCGCGTACCCCAGCGGCCGCGTCCACGGCCAGGCCTATCGTGAACTGTGCGATCGCATCGTCGCCGCCGCCGCCGGCTGCGACGCGCTGCTGCTGGACCTGCACGGCGCCATGGCCGTCGAAACCACCGACGACGGCGAAGGCGACCTGCTCGAACGCCTGCGCCAGCAGGCCCCCGGCGTGCCGATCGCCGTCGCCCTGGACCTGCACGGCAACGTCACGCAGAAAATGATCGACAACGCCGACGTCATCGTCAGCTTCAAGACCTACCCGCACATCGACATGTACGAAACCGGCGAGCACGCCGGCCGCATCCTGTTCGACTGGCTCGCGGGCGGCCCGCGCCCGCGCCTGGCCTGGCGCCGCCTGCCGCTCATGACCCACACCCTGCGCAGCAACACCGCCGAAGGCGCCATGCGCCGCGCCGTGCAAGCCGCGCGCGGCGCAGAGGCCGGCGGCATGCTGGGCGTGTCGGTGCTCGCCGGCTTCGCCCTGGCCGACATCCCCGACCCGTGCCTGAGCGTGGTGGTGGTCGCCGCCGGCGACGCCGAGGCCGCCGAGCGCGTCGCCGCGGGCCTGGCCGCCGCCATCTGGGAAGACCGCGACGGCTTCGTCTACGAAGCCGAACCCCTGGCCGCCTCGCTCGAACGCGCCGCCGCCCTGGCGCGCGGCGCCGACCGCCCCGTGCTGCTGCTGGACCACGGCGACAACTGCATGTCGGGCGGCACCTGCGACACCATGGACGTGCTGGTCGCCGCCGTCGACGCCGGCCTGACCGGCATCGTCGCCGGCCTGTACTGCGACCCCGAAGCCGTCGCCGCCATGATCGCGGCCGGGCAGGGCGCCCGGGTCGAACTGCCCGTCGGCAACAAGCTGCCCATCCCCGCCATCGGCCGGGCCGCCGCGCCGGTGACGCTGACCGGCGTGGTGCGCGCCATCACCGACGGCAGCTACGTCATCACCGGCCCCACCTACACCGGCCAGACCGCCTGCATGGGCCGCAGCGCCGTGCTGGACATCGGCGCCGCGCAACTGGTCATCACCGAACGCACCCACGAACCCTGGGACCTGGGCGTCTTCGAAAGCCTGGGCATCGACCCGCGCGAGGCCCGATTCATCCTGGTCAAATCGCGCATGTACTGCCGCCCGGTGTTCGTGCCGATCTCTTGCGCCCTGATCGAATGCGACAGCCCCGGCGTCACCAGCTCGGACTTCTCGCTGTTCCCGTACCAGCGGCGCAACCGGCCGCGCTATCCGCTCGATCCGTTCAAGCCAGCGCAGATGTCGGCGTAGGGTGGGGCGGAAGTCGCCCCGCGCCTTGAACCGCGCCGGGCTTTCCAGTTCAATGGGACATTGCGCGGGCGGCACGCCGCCGCCCGGCCCCTTACCCGTTGGAGTGGCATATGGCTACGGTGCATCTGCTGTCGGATGAAGAAGCGCGCAGGATCCCCGAGGCGTGGGCGGTGTTCGAAGACATCCGCGCCACCCGCAAGTCCGATTTCGTCAATAACTTCTGGCGCGCCCTGGCCAATGACCCGCCCCAGCTCAAGCGGGTCTGGGAACAGCTCAAGCAGGTCATGATGGCCGACGGCGAAATCCCGCCCCTGGTGCGCGAGATGATCTACATCGCGGTGTCCACCGCCAACGGTTGCAGCTACTGCATCCATTCCCACACCGCCGCCGCCCGCGCCAAGGGCATGACCGACGGCCAGCACGCCGAACTGCTCGCCGTCATCGGCATGGCCGCCCAGACCAACGCGCTGGTCACCGCCATGCAAGTGCCCGTCGACGACGCCTTCACCGTGAAATAGGGCGCCGCCATGGCGACCATTCCGCTGTTCCCGCTGTCCAACGCGCTGTTCCCCGCCGGCGTGCTGCACCTGCGCATCTTCGAAGTGCGCTACCTGGACATGATCCGCCGCTGCATCGCCGACGGCACCGAGTTCGGCGTGGTCGCGCTGCTGTCCGGCAACGAGGTCCGCTCGCCCGAAGGCCAGGAGGTCCTGGCCGATGTCGGCACCCTGGCCCGCATCGACGCCTGGGACGCGCCCATGCCCGCCTTGCTGCAATTGCGCTGCATCGGCACCCAGCGCTTTCGGCTGGTTTCCAGCCAACTGGCAAAATACGGTCTTTGGATGGGCGAAACCGAGCCCATCGACGACGACCCGCCGCTCCCCGTGCCGGCGCCGCTGCAGCCTTGTGCCGACGCCCTGGGCCGCCTGGTGGCGCAATGGCAGCAGGAAGGCGTGCCCGCCGACCGCATGCCGGTGGCGCCGCCGTACCGCCTGGATGAATGCGCCTGGGTGGCCGACCGCTGGTGCGAACTGCTGCCGCTGCCGGCGGCCGACAAGGTCCGGCTGCTGGCGCTGACGGACCCGCATGCTCGTCTGGAAGCCGTGCGCATCGCGCTGGAAGGGCCGCAGGCCTAGCCAGCCACAGGCGGCGCTGCTTTGGCATCGCGGGCCGGGCTTGAACTGTTTTTTGGACACCATGGATATCAGGATTGACGAAGGCCTGCGTGCCTATATTGACCCCTTGACCGACGACGAGCGCGAGGCGCTCGAACGCAGCCTGCTGGCCGAAGGCTGCCGCGACGCGCTGGTGCTGTGGGGCGACCTGCTGATCGACGGCCACAACCGCTACGCGCTGTGCATGAAGCACGGCATTCCGTTCGAGACGCGCCAGAACACCTCCTTCAAGTCGATGGACGACGTGCACCTGTGGATGATCGAAAACCACCTGGGCCGGCGCAGCGTGTCGGATTTCCAGCGCGGCGTGCTGGCGCTGCGCAAGAAGGAAATCCTGCAATCGCGCAGCGTGCCGCCGTGGGAAGACGACGGCAGCACGCCGCCGCCCGAACCGCCGCCCATCCCGCCCGCGGCTGTGTTGAGCCGTCAGGCGCTGGCGCGCGAGGCGCGCATCAGCAGCAACACGCTGGGGCAGATCGAGAAGATCCAGAAGGCCGCCGCGCCGGAACTGGTGCGGGCAGTGAAGGACGGCGCGATCTCCATCAACGCCGCGGCGGCGGTCGCGACCTTGCCGCCCGAGCGGCAGGCCGCGGCGGTGGCCGGCGGCAGGAAGGAACTGCAGCAGGCGGCGCGCGAAGTGCGCCAGGCCAAGGCGCCGCCGCCGAAAGAGGCGGTGCCGGATATTCCGATCGAGAATATCGCGGACCTGCCGGCGGAGGTGGCGCGGCTACGGGAGTTGCTGGCGCGGCTGACGGATGAAAGGGATCAGTTGAAGAAGAAGGTGATGCATTTGACGGTGGCGCTGGCCGAGGCCAGGAATGCGGGGGCGGGGGCAGGGGACGATTGACGGGCGCATATTAATTATTCGCGGCTAGAACTTATCAAACACGACGACCATCCTATGCCCCAGGACTTTTCCCAGTTCCAGGGCAAGTGCGTTGCCTACGCCAGGACCATCGAACCCAAACGCGAGGTTTCCCAATCCCCATGCGAGCGGCAAGAATCGCCATTGATTGATGCCGTACGAGTGTCGACAGCTTGGGCACTCGAGCGCGCCAAGTTCGCCCGAATACCAGGCGGAAATCATTTCGCCCCACGGGAGAGAAGCTGCGTCATGCTCTACAGCGCAGCATGGGCAGCGTAGCCCCTCGACGCTTTGCGGTCCGGCGTTGTAGACACGACGCCCCACGATTGCACCTATGCCGTTATTGCGGTGCTCGTTTACCCATTCGGCCCATCGAGCAATGCCCGGGCCAGGTGCGTGGCTGACAGGTGAAAAGGCGACCTCGGCAATAGTGGAGTGAACAGCAATGCCCATTGCTTCCATCCAACGCATGCCGCTGTCGGCGAAGGCGGGCGCGTCTTCAAGGGTGACATCGAGATCAACGATGTAGATCGGGGAGTCGCTCATCGGTTGCTGAAATGCAATACGTCGTTTATCTCATCCGCACGAATCCGGTAGGATCGAAATTTCCGCGCCGAGGCGGGCAATGAACTCGCCGCGCTGCGACAGCCGCGGACGATACGGGATAGATCTCCGGCGCTTCCAAGAGGCAACAAGCGCCCAATCCACCCCCAAGCGACATCTTGAAGAGCTCGTGCCACCTATTATCGTGCCGCCCAGAATTTTCCAATATTCAAGCGTACCCGATTTCGAGTGGGCGATTGGAAGCAACGGGGGATATGTCATTGGACCTTGACCGAAGCGCGTATCGCATTGCGCGCGGGGGAAAATGCCGCAGAAACGCGCGTTGCATCTTTAGCTAGCCAGCCAGGTGCGGGCGGTGGCGAACGGGGCTTGGGAAAGCGGAAAGTCGTTTGGCTTCCCCGGATATCGAAGCGGCTGGCAGCCACAAACAATTCCGTCCCGCCATGCGAAATCGCAAACTTACACTACAAATTCGTTGCTATATGTGACTGCAACTCTATACTAGGGTTTTCCCTTTGTCATAATACAAATTCATGCGCTCGCGTTTCTCCCTTGGCAACCTTTCCATTGGCACCCGGCTGACGCTGGGCTTCGGCACCGTACTCGCCCTGTTATTGGCGCTCACTGGCCTGTCGCACTACGAACTGACCCACATCGGCGGCATCAACCGGGCGATCACGGAACAGACTTGGACCGAGGCAAGCGCCATCAACAGGATTGACGTGACGACCCGCGCCAATGCGCGCGCGAACCTCGAGTTGATCGTCAATACCGATCCCCGCGCCGCTGAAACGCTGTTTGCCCGCATCGACACCAATCGGAAGGTGATTGACCAGGCGCTGGAAACCCTGCGGCCATTGTTCAGCACCGAAGACGAACGTCAGCGGCTGCGGTTATTGGAAGACGTGCGCGGCCGCTACGTGAAGTCATTCCAGGGCGTGGGCGCGCTTCTCAAGCGTGGCGAGCGCGACGCCGCCCGCCAACGTTTGCTGGAAGAGACCCTTCCGCTCCTGGACAGCCTGCAGGACCACATCATCGAGATTTCGCGGATTCAAGCGGCCGAGATGGTGGACGCCAGCGCCGACAGCCGGAAGGTCATCGACAACGCGGGCTTGTTGAACCTGATCCTGTCGGGGCTGGCCATCGTGCTGGGCGGCCTGTTCGCATGGCGGGTGTCCAAGTCGATCACGGCGCCGCTTGCCCAGGCCGTGTCGGTGGCGGAGACCGTGGCGCGTGGCGACCTGGGTCAACCCATCCACGCGGTCACCCGCGATGAAACCGGCCGACTGCTGCGCGCGCTGCACGATATGCAGGACAAGCTGGCCGCCGCGGTTCGCACCATTCGCGCCGGGTCCGAAACCATCTCCAGCGCAGCCGGGCAGATCGCGGCCGGCAACACCGACTTGTCCAGCCGGACCGAAGAGCAGGCCGCGTCACTGGAGGAAACCGCCGCCTCGATGGAAGAGCTGGCGTCGACCGTCAAGCAGAATGCCGACAACGCGCGCCAGGCCAATCAACTGGCGGCAAGCGCTTCCGAAGTCGCCCAGCGCGGCGGCGCCGTCGTGTCGGCGGTGGTCAGCACGATGGGCGATATTTCCGCCAGCTCGCGCAAGATTTCCGAGATTGTCTCGGTCATCGACGGGATTGCGTTCCAGACCAATATCCTGGCGCTGAACGCCGCCGTTGAAGCGGCCAGGGCGGGCGAGCAGGGCAAGGGCTTCGCGGTGGTCGCGGGCGAGGTGCGGTCGTTGGCGCAACGCAGCGCGCAGGCCGCGCGCGAGGTCAAGGCGCTGATCGAAGCGTCCGTGAGCAAGGTGGCCGAGGGCGCGGGTCACGCGGAAAACGCGGGCGCCACGATGCAGGAAGTGGTCGCCTCGGTCAAGCGTGTCACGGACATCATGGGCGAGATCGCCGCGGCCTCGCAAGAGCAGGCCTCCGGCATCGAGCAGGTCAACCGCGCCGTGTCGCAGATGGACGAGGTGACCCAGCAGAACGCCGCGCTGGTCGAAGAAGCGGCGGCCGCGGCGGGCTCGATGCAGGACCAGGCTCATGCATTGGTGGGTGCGGTCGGTGTGTTCCGCTTGCGCGAGGATGCCGCGCGGCGCGAGGACGCTGGCGCCCGGCCGCGCGAGGGCGGCGCCCTGCTGCTGACCTGATCGCCAGCAGCCGTTGGACACGCCCGAAAACGTCGGGCGGTGGCCATGGCGGGAGCCCTCACGACCCATTCAGTCCAGGCAACTGGCCGCGTGGCCGGCAACCTTGGCTTGCAGGCCTGGCTGGTGGCTGACGGTTGTTTCATGTGCGCTCGGACCGACTGGCATGGGACACCGCGAAGCGCCGGAGATGAGCGCAACGTAGGGCCCGGCTCCCATCGGCCTTGCGTTCACGGCGCTACAGTCCGCGCGGGAAAGTCTCTGGCGCTTCTCCCAACGTCCAAGTGTCACCCCATTCCAGCGGCTCGACGGCGCGGGTCTGGTCGAAATGGAGGACACAGTCGAACTGTTGCGGCAGGCAAGCATGGAAATAGTGGCTCTGCCGCTCTGTCTGCGGCCGATAGATGACGCCGATGGCACGTTCCAGCCGACGCCTGGACAGCGCTTGCGTCAGGCTCCGGTCGCCCTTGAACGACACGACGAATCGGTCGATGCCCGTCTCGTGCAACACCGCCTCGTAGCTGCCAGGCAGGGCCGGCAGCACACGCTTGCGCTCTGCCGGCGAATCCCAGTCGTCCGCGGCGGTGACGCTTCCCTGATAGGTGGTCAGTCCCACCAGGAAAGTCTCGGCGCCGTATCGCTCGCGCGCCAATTGGCCTAACGTCCACTCTCCCGCCTGTCCGACGTCCGTCGCGCGCGCATCGCCCACGTGCGAATTGTGCTCCCAGACGACAACCTTGGCCGGGCCGCCGTCCCTTGCCCGTGGCAGATGGCGGGCCAGGGCATCCAGGGTCTGGGCCATATGGCGGTCCCGCAGGTTCCAGGAAGACACGCTTCGATCGAACATGGTGCGGTAGTACTCTTCGGCATTGGTGATCAAGCGCGCATTTTGCTGCGCATAGAACAGCGCATCGCTTGACTCGTACCCATCGCTTTTCAGATATTGCGCGGCACGCGTATTGAGTTCGCGCATCTGCGCGATGACGGCGCCTTGGCACGATGCCGACAGACCATGGCCTGTCAAGTAGCCATAGCGTTCGCTGTTGCGATCGAAATGATCAAAGCAAGCGTAGCGCTCACGCGCATGGCGGGCAGATTCGGGGTCGACATGATCGAGATATCGCAGCACTTCCGCGATCGACGTGAACAGGCTGTAGAGATCCAGGCCATAGAATCCGACCTGCTCGGTCAGGGGCGACACCGAGTCGTTGTAGTCACGCAGCCACTCGACGAAACGAACCACCGTGGTATTGCGCCACATCCAGGTCGGAAAGCGCTTGAAACTCGCCAGGGCCTGATCGCCGGTGGTGTCTTCCCCCAAACCGCGAACGTATCGATTGACCCGATATGCATCCGGCCAATCGGCCTCGACCGCTACGGCGCAGAAGCGTTTTTCCGCGATCAGCCGTTGCGTCAGCCGCGCGCGTTCTTCATAGAACTCGTGCGTTCCGTGGCTGGCTTCGCCGATCAGCACGAAGCGCGCGTCGCCGATCCGCTCCAGAACGGAGTCGTAGTCGCGCGAGCTTCCCGTAAGCGCAAGCGCGGACGCGGCAATCGACCGGGCAGGCGAGGGCAGGTGTGCATCAGTGGTCATTTCCATAAGCTGTCTTGGGCCAAGAACCATCAACCGTGACTCGGCGCGGGCGACGCTATCCACGCGGACAGCGGATGGGTGCGCGCGGCTTCTTGCAAGAGACTGATTACCTCGTCGTCCGTGGTCTGCTGGAAGTCCAGGTACCACTGGCCCACGCCGTAGAAAGGGGCGGGCGTGCTCAAGCAGATCATTTCGTCAGCCTCAAGCGCCAGTTCCTCGCGGGTCTGCGCGGCGGAAACCGGAACGGCCACCACGATCCTTGCCGGCTTGGCCATCCGCACGGTCCGCAGCGCCACGCGCATCGTCGAACCGGTCGCCAGGCCGTCATCCACGAGAACCACCGTTTTTCCGCGCAGACGCAGCGGTGGCCGCCCCGCCCGGTACAACGCGTCACGGCGCATCAGCTCCTTTCGCTCGCACGACGCGATTGCCTCGATCTCTTTCATGGAAATCCCGTACGCCGCGATGACCTCGGTCTGCAGTTCAGACTGATCGTTGCTGATCGCGCCGATGGCGCATTCGGCATGCCCCGGCATCCCGAGCTTGCGCACCAGCACAACGTCCAGCGGAACATTCAGCGCCGCGGCAATCTGGAAAGCCACCGGCACTCCCCCGCGCGGCAGTGCCAGCACGATTACGTCGGTGCGCCCCGCATATTCCATCAACCGCCTGGCCAGCAGCACGCCAGCCTCTTTTCGATTCTTGAAAGGAGCGTCCATCCATGAACCTCCATCGTTGCTTTCTGAAAACGCCAGGCGCGCCATCGCTGACCGCTGCGTGCGAGACGGGCGCGCATCGTCGGTCCTGGCCTGGATCGGACCCGCCAAGTGCCCTCAGCGTAGAACCTTGGGCCAGGTCCGGATTGACCAAAGTCAATCCTCGAGCGCAGCGCAGGCACACAATCGAAGTGCCTCGCCGCGACGGACAGCGACCGTCATGCGATGGGGCGACGTGGATTTCATTCTTCAGCGATAGGAGCCCATCATGAAAGACGAGGAACTTCGCCGCCATGTCCTGGAGGCCTTGGAATTCGATCCCAGCGTCGACGCCTCTGGCGCCAGCGACTTCGTGACCTTCGCGCAAACCGTCGGGTTCGCCCTGCCGTGATCCGGGCGCCTCTTCATTCCCGCCAAGCACGGCAATGCCCTATGTGCTTGACCTGTATCAATAATCCCCGCCGCGGATGCGTCAAGCTGAAAGGATCCAGACTCCCCCAGAGAGGCCGTAATGAAAATCCTTGTTGCCGTGGACGGTTCGAAGTTCTCCTTGCATGCGGTCAAGTACGCGGCAAAACTGGTGGCAGGCCTGCAATCGGGCCCGCACAGCATCACGTTGATTTGCGTGCACGACGATACCGGCTTGAACCACGCAAAGTCCTTTGTCGGCAAGGCGGCAGTGGTTGATTATCTGCGCGAGCGCTGTGAAAAGGAACTCAGGCCCGCCCGCAAGTTACTTGATGCGGCCGGCATCAGGCATGACATGGTCGAGCGAACCGGCCATGTAGCCAAGGAAATTCTCGACTGTGCGGGAAAGGGAAAATTCGATCTGGTGGTGCTGGGCTCCAAAGGCCGCGGGGCCATCGCCGACCTGCTTATCGGTTCGGTCGCGCAGCGCGTGCTGGCGGCGGCCCGCCAGCCTGTCCTCCTGGTGAAGTGAGCCGTCCTGGACATGGACGACATCGATGGCCTGAGCCCGGCGCAGGCGCGGCAGCGCCTGGCGCTTGACGGCCCGAACGCGCTGCCGGCTTCGCAGCGGCGTAGCGTCTTGCGGCTGGCGCGCGAGGTGGTGGCGGAGCCCATGTTTTTGCTGTTGGTCGCCTGCGGCGCGCTCTATCTGGCGCTGGGCGACCGGCAAGAGGCGTTGATGCTGCTGGGGTTTGTGTTCGTCGTGATGAGCATTACCTTCGTGCAACAACGTCGCACCGAGCGCTCGCTGGAGACGCTGCGCGATCTATCCAGCCCGCAGGCGCTTGTCAGGCGGAGCGGCCAGACCCAGAGAATCCCCGCTCGCGAGCTTGTGCGCGGCGACGTCGTGCTGCTGGCCGAGGGCGACCGCGTGCCCGCCGACCTGGAACTCATCAGCACCGCCAATCTGGCTCTGGACGAATCGCTGCTTACCGGCGAATCGGTGCCGGTGCGCAAACAGGCTGGCGCTGACGCGACCGTCCTGGCATACGCCGGCACCCTTGTCACGCAGGGCGGCGGGCAGGGGCGTGTCGTGGCCACGGGCGTGCATAGCGCGCTGGGCCGTATCAGCCAGTCGCTACAGAGCATCGCCATTGATATCACCCCCATCCAGCGCGAAACCCGGCGTGTCGTCAGAAACGTAACCGCGGTGGGGCTCGCTCTGGCGGTGGCGCTGGCATTGGCGCACGGGCTACTGCGTGACGATTGGCTGGGCGGAATGCTGGCGGGATTGACGCTGGCCATGGCCATCCTGCCGGAAGAATTGTTGGTCATCCTGACCTTGTTTCTCAGCCTGGGCGCATGGCGCTTGTCGCGCCAGAAGGTGTTGGCCCGCAGCATCCCCGCCGTGGAGTTGCTGGGAGCCACCACCGTACTGTGCGTTGACAAGACCGGAACCCTCACGACCAATCGCATGGCCGTTCGGCGCCTTCAGTCGGGCAGCGCGCTATACGACAGCCTGCGCGACGGCGCAGCGCCGCTGCCCGAGGCGCTGCACGGCGTGCTGGAATACGCCGTCCTGGCCACCCACCGCCACGCCAGCGACCCGATGGAGGTCGCCATTGTCGGCGCCGGCGCGCGGCTACTGGCCCGCACCGAGCATCTGCACGCTGACTGGAGCCTGGTCGAGGACTACCCCTTGTCGCCCGCCATGCTCGCCATGTCGCGCGTCTGGCAGTCGCCCGACCAGAGGGCCTACGTGATCGCCGCCAAGGGCGCGCCCGAAGCCGTGGTCGACCTATGCCATCTTCCCGCGGCCGATCGCGCGCGCATCGCCCAGCAGGTGGCGGCCATGGCCGCCGATGGAATACGCGTGCTGGGTGTGGCGCGCGCCGTGTTCGCCACCCCGCCGCTACCGGCCAGCCAGCACGATTTCGACTTCGTCTTTCTCGGCCTGGTGGGGCTGGAAGACCCGCTGCGCCCCGATGTGCCAAGCGCCATCGCCTCCTGCCAGGCAGCCGGTATCCGGGTGGTGATGATGACTGGGGACCATCCGGCCACTGCCGTCGCCATCGCCCGTCAGGCTGGCCTGGACACCAACGCCCCGCCGATGACCGGCCAAGAACTGGCGAGCCTTGGCGACGCGGCCCTGCGGGAGCGCTTGTCCGCCACCCAGGTGTTCTGCCGCCTGCAGCCCGCGCAGAAGCTGCGCCTGGTGCAAGCCTTTCGCGCGCGCGGAGACATCGTCGCCATGACCGGCGATGGCGTGAACGACGCGCCCGCCCTCAAGGCGGCTCACATCGGCATCGCCATGGGCGCGCGCGGTACCGAGGTGGCGCGCGAGGCGGCCGATCTGGTGCTGATGAACGACGACTTTGCCTCCATCGTCACCGCCGTGCGCCATGGCCGTCGCGTGTTCGCCAATCTGCGCAAGGCCATTGTGTTCGGGGTGGCAGTGCACGTGCCCATCGTGGGCCTGTCGCTGGTGCCGGTATTGCTGGGGTGGCCCATGCTGCTGATGCCGGTGCACATCCTCTTTCTGCAGCTCATCATCGACCCGGCCTGCGCGATTGTGTTTGAGGCCGAACCGCTCGAAACGAATGCCATGAGCGAGCCGCCGCGCCGCGCGGACGCCCGCCTGTTCGACCGCGCCATACTGACCCATGGCTTGTGGCAGGGATGCGGCCTGCTGGTTCTACTGTTGGCCCTGTATGCCGGCGCGCGAGTGGTGGCAAATTCCGAAGACATGGCCCGCGCCATGGTGTTCACGGTACTGGTGCTTGCCAACCTGGGACTCATCTACGCCAATCGCAACCTGACGCGCCCCTCCTGGCGCACGGGGGATGCCGGCAACCGCTACGCCGCCTGGATCAGCGCGGTCACCGTGCTGCTCCTGGCCTGCGTGCTCGGCATCTCTCCCGTGAGCCGCCTGTTTGCGTTCGAGCAGCCAACGCCGTGGATACTCCTGGCGGCGGCGGGGCTGACCGTGCTGGGTTTGCTGTGGCTCGAGGCCGTGAAATGGGCGCTAGGCCGCAAGTCAAGGCCAATCCGTTGCGGTGCGTCCCGTCCGGCGCCGCCGCGACATTGATGCCCACGTTCATCATCCGTTCAGGTTTCGGTGCTTATGCTCCTGCCCGAACGCCGCAAGGCTAGATTGCAAGAACGGGAGCACGCACCATGACAGCCTTTCCGCCTCCGCTGGAAGACCCGGAGGACGATGAACACAGCCCGGCCGAACGCGCCGCCGCCGCCGCCCGCAGCACCTGGGTGAGCGTGGGCGTGAACGTGGTGCTCGCCACCGCGCAGATCATCATCGGTATTTTCTCGAAGTCCCAGGGCCTGATCGCGGACGGTATTCATTCTTCTTCCGATCTGATCGCCGACTTCATCGTGCTGCTGGCCAACCGCCATGGCCAGAAAGCAGCCGACGCGGACCACCACTACGGCCATTACCGCTACGAGACCGCGGCGTCCCTGGCGCTGGGCGTGCTATTGCTGCTGGTCGGCGGCGGCATGCTGTGGTCCGCCGTGATCAAGCTGGAGCAGCCCGACGCGATCCCACAGGTGCACCTGGTCGCCCTGTGGGTGGCCTGTGGCGCCCTGGCCATCAAAGAGGCCTTGTTCCGCTACATGCTTGCCGTGGCCAAGCGCGTGAAGTCCAGCATGCTGGTGGCCAACGCCTGGCATGCGCGCTCCGACGCGGCATCGTCGCTGGTGGTGGGCCTGGGCATCATCGGCAACCTGCTGGGCTACCCGATACTGGACCCGATCGCCGCGGCCATCGTGGGCTTCATGGTGGCCCGAATGGGCTGGAGCTTCGGCTGGGACGCCTTGCACGACCTGCTGGACCGCGCCATCGACGAAGGCGAAGCCGCCGCGATCCAGCGCACCCTGATGGACACCCCGGGTATTCAAGGCGTGCACGATCTACGCACCCGAAAAATGGGGGATATGATCGTCGTTGACGCTCACCTGGAAATCGACGCCGGGCTGACCGTCGAGGAAGGCCACAAGATCGCCGTGCAAGCGCGCCAACGCGTCATGCAGCGGCATCGTGTCTTGAACGTGATGACCCATGTTGATCCCTGGAGACCTCCCGACGCGCCCACGCAGGGCGCCGAGGGCAGGGCGAATCTCGAACCAGGCTGTCCGTAGCGCGTTTTAACGACAAGGAAGAAACATGAAAATCAAGAACTCCGATACTCAGTATGCAGGCCTGGTGATCACCATGCACTGGCTCATGCTCGTGGTCCTGGCTTTGGTTTACGCCTGTATGGAATTGCGCGGGCTGGCCACCAAAGGCACCGATCTGTACAACAACATCAAGGCGCTGCATTTCTCGCTGGGGTTGTGTGTGATCGGGTTGGTGGTTTTGCGGGTGGTTATCCGAGTGGCTTCGGGCCCGGCGCCTGGCGTGCGGCCGCCGATGCCGAGGTGGCAGGATGTGCTTTCACGGGTGATGCATTACGCGTTGTATGCGTTCATGATCGTCACGCCGATTCTGGGGTGGCTGACGCTCAGCGCGGGGGGGAAGGTGATTCCGTTGTTTGGGTTGGAGGTTCCGGCGCTGGTGGGACCGGATAAGGCCCTGGCGGATCAGGTCAAGGAGCTGCATGAGACCTTGGCTACGGTGGGGTATTTCCTGGTGGGGCTGCATGCTGCTGCGGCGTTGTTGCATCACTATGTGCTTCGGGATAACACGCTGGTGCGGATGTTGCCGGGGCGGCGGTGAGGTTGCTTCGGGTGGGGGCGCGAGGCAGGCGCGATTTAGGGGCGAGGGAAAAAGTGTTCACGAATCCCCGGTGTCGTCGTTCAGGCGGCGTCCGAGAGGGTGGCCTGGGCGCCGAAGAAGTTGATCTGAACTGACGGCTTCCGGCCGGGAGCGGTCATCCGAAAATCTGCGCGTGACAATGTTGAGCCAGCAGAGCAGCGCGGCACGGTCTTGGCGGAGGACGCACAGAAAACCTTGTGGACTACATTGCCAGAACCGGCAGATCACTCGACTTGTAATGACCCAGTGAAAACCTGCTCACGTCATAATCGAGGGAATTGACGATGAGCATGAAGTTGGAAGACGACATCAAACGCTGGACGGCCAAGCGCAAGAGTGCGCTAGTGCTGGACATCATTCAAGGCAAGACCACCGTCGCCGAGGCCAGCCGCCAATACGACCTGTCGCCCTCAGAGGTCGAACAGTGGGTCGACGATGGCAAGCGGGGCATGGAGAATGCCTTGCGGGCCA
>NZ_JCBANN010000073.1:0-23818 GCF_059761975.1 Achromobacter sp. 46006 | reverse complement strand
GGACAGGCAAGCCGGAGATGAGGGAGTGCGGGAAGCCTGAAACCAGGCCCCCGGCTCAATCCGCCTGCTTGCGCAGGAACGCCGGGATGTCGAAATGGTCCATGCCCGAGCTTTCCAGCGCGCGCACCTGGGCCGACGCCTGGCTGCGCGGGTTGCGCATGACCGACGGCATGTCCAGGTTGCGGTAGTCGCCCTGGCCGGCGGCCGGCATCGTGCCCATGGGCAGGTTGTCGGTGCCGGTGCGCAGCGCCTCGGCGGTGTTCTGCACCAGTTGCGGACGCGCCTGCGCACGGCCCAGGCCGGTCGCAACCACGGTCACGCGCAGGTTTTCACCCATCGATTCGTCGTAGGCGGTGCCGAAGATCACGGTGGCGTCGTCCGAAGCGTAGCTGCGGATCGTTTCCATGATTTCGCGCGTTTCGCGCATCTTCAGCGAGCGGCTGGCGGTGATGTTGACCAGCACGCCGCGCGCGCCGTTCAGATCCACGCCTTCCAGCAGCGGGCAGGCAATGGCGTGCTCGGCGGCGACGCGGGCGCGGTCAGCGCCCGATGCCGATGCCGTGCCCATCATGGCCTGGCCCTGCTCGCCCATGATCGTCTTGACGTCTTCGAAGTCGACGTTGACGTTGCCTTCGACGTTGATGATTTCGGCGATACCCGCGCAGGCGTTGTGCAGGATATCGTCGGCCGAACGGAAGCAGTCTTCCTGCGTCGCGTCCTCGTCCATCAGCTCATACAGGTTCTCGTTGAGCACCACGATGAGCGAATGCACGTGCTTGGCCAGTTCGGCGATGCCGTCCTCGGCCATCTTCAGGCGCTTGTTGCCTTCGAACGAGAAGGGCTTGGTGACCACGCCCACCGTCAGAATGCCCAGCTCCTTGGCGACTTCGGCCACGACCGGGCCCGCGCCCGTGCCGGTGCCGCCGCCCATGCCGGCAGTGATGAAGACCATGTGCGCGCCGTTCAGGGCGGCACGGATCTCTTCACGCGCGGTTTCGGCCGACGCGCGGCCTTGCTCGGGCTTGGCGCCCGCGCCCAGGCCGGTGCGGCCCAGGCGGATCTGCACCGGGGCGTTGGTCGCCGCCAGCGCCTGCGCATCGGTGTTGGCGCAGATGAAGTCCACGCCATGCACGCCGCTGCGAATCATGTGCGCGACGGCATTGCCGCCCGCACCGCCCACACCAACGACCTTGATTACGGTCCCTTTGGTGTTGTTCTCAAGCATCTCAAAGTTCATCATGATGACTCCCTCACAAGTCCGATTTTGCAAATCACAAAAATTCCCCAACAACCTATATTTTGTGAATCGCCTCAAAGCCGAAGCCGACTGCTTTGGTCCGCAACGGGTTTGAGACGCCTCCCCTTTCTGGCCCGGCCCGCCTTACCGCTGCGGATCGTGCCAAGGAGCAGGCCCCAACCTGCCCCCCTCTTCAATTCATGAACCATTCCTTCATGCGCGCCAACAGGCTCTTGAAATTGCCGGTCTGCGCGGCGACCTTGCGGCCGCGCACGCGCTGCATGCGCGCTTCCTGCAACAGCCCCATCACGGTCGAAAAACGCGGATTGCGCATCACATCCGCCAGGCTGCCTTCGTACTCGGGCACCGCCACGCGCACCGGCTTGAGGAACACGTCCTCGGCCAGTTCGATCATGCCGGGCAATTGCGCCGAGCCACCGGTCAGCACCACGCCGGAAGCCAGCAGGTCCTCGTAGCCGGAGTCGCGCACCACCTGCTGCACCAGCGTGAACAGCTCTTCCACGCGCGGCTCGATCACCGCGCCCAGCGCCTGGCGCTTGACCTGGCGCGGACCGCGGTCGCCCAGGCCCGGCACTTCCACCGACTCGTCGGGGCTGGCCAGTACCTGCTTGGCCACGCCGTAGCGCAGCTTGATTTCCTCGGCATCGGGCGTCGGCGTGCGCAGCATGGCGGCGATGTCGTTGGTGATCTGGTCGCCGGCGATCGGCAGCACGGCGGTGTGGCGGATCGCGCCACCGGTGAAGATCGCCACGTCGGTGGTGCCGCCGCCGATATCCACCAGGACGACGCCCAGTTCCTTTTCGTCGGCGGTCAGCACGGCCAGGCTCGAGGCCAGCGGCTGCAGGATCAGGTCCTGCACTTCCAGGCCGCAGCGGCGCACGCACTTGACGATGTTCTGCGCGGCGCTGACGGCGCCGGTCACGATGTGCACGCGCACTTCCAGGCGCAGGCCGCTCATGCCAATGGGTTCGCGGATATCTTCCTGTCCATCGACAATGAATTCCTGCGTCAGCACGTGCAGCACCTGCTGGTCGGTCGGAATGTTCACCGCCTTGGCGGTCTCGATGACGCGGGCGACGTCGGTGGCGGTGACTTCCTTGTCCTTCACGGCGACCATGCCGCTGGAATTGAAGCTGCGGATATGGCTGCCGGCGATGCCGGTGTAGACGTCGCGGATCTTGCAATCTGCCATCAGCTCGGCTTCTTCAAGCGCGCGCTGAATCGAATTCACAGTGGTCTCGATATTGACGACCACGCCCTTGCGCATGCCGCGCGATTCGTGCTGGCCCAGGCCAAGCACTTCGAATCGCCCTTCGGGCAGGATTTCAGCCACCACAGCCACCACCTTGCTGGTGCCGATATCGAGGGCGACGATAAGGTCCTTGATGTCACGGGTCATGGCGTTAGCGTTTCTTGGGAGGTTTCGGTGTGGATTTGGATTTGGTTTCCGACGCTGGCAACGGCGCCAGCGCCAGGGCGAAACCATTGGGATAGCGCAGGTCGGCCTGGGTGATGGTGCGCCCTTCCAGGCGCCCCGCCACGGCGGGCCAGGCCTGCACGAAACGTTGAATGCGCGCTGCGAACGGCAGCGCGCCGGGCAGGCCGTGCGGATCCGGCGCATCTGCGCCCGGATCGCGGCCCAGGTCCAGCAACATGCCGTTGGACAGCACCACGCGCCAGGCGTAACGCGGACTCAGCTCCAACTGCTTGACATGCATGTCGAGCGGGGCGAACCAGCGCGCCAGCTCGGCATAGCGCTGCACCACCAGCGACTCGGTGCCTTCGGGTCCGGAGAACTGCGGCAACATCGTCTCGTCGTCCACCTCGCCCGTATTGGCCGTGAACGCCTCGCCCCAGGTGTTGATCATCTGGTTCTCGTTCCATAGCGCCAGGGGCTGTTGCTCCTCGATGCGCACGCGCAGCACATTGGGCCAGATCCGCCGCACGGTGGCATGGCGCACCCAGGGCACCGACTCGAAGATCTCGCGCGCCTCGTCCAGGTCCACCGTGAAGAAATTGCCCTTGAAGCGACCGGCGATCGCCGCGCGCACCGCGCCCGGCGAGACATAGTGCAGCTCGGTATCCGGCATCGATTCCAGCTCGATCGCCGTCAAGGTGAAATACGGACGCTGCGCCACCCACACCACGCCCGCGACGAGCATGGCGCAGACCGCCAGCACGGCAAGCGTGTTGGCGATCAGGTTGGTAGTGCGAGCGTCGTTCCACACAGAATGTCCGGGTCAAGTATTGCGAGCGGCGCTGTGCAACTTGCACGAGGCGTCGGCCAAAATCGCCACGCACAACTCGGCGTAGCTCATGCCGGTGGCGCGGGCCGCCATCGGCACCAGCGAATGGCTGGTCATGCCGGGCGAGGTATTCAGTTCGAGCAGCCAGGGGCGGTTGTCGGCGTCCAGCATGAAGTCGGCGCGGCCCCAGCCTTCGCAGCCGAGCGCGCGATAGGCGCGCACCGCGATGTCGGCGACTTCCTCGGCCACAGCGGGCGGCAACGCGGCCGGGCAGAAGTACTGCGTGTCATCGGAGAAGTACTTGTGCTCGTAGTCGTAGTTGCCACCGGGCGCGGCGATCTCGATCACCGGCAGCGCGCGCGCGCTCTTGCCGCTGCCCAGCACCGCCACGGTCAGCTCGCGGCCTTGGATGAACTGCTCGGCCAGCACCTCGGCGTCGAACTTGGCGGCCAGGGCATAGGCTTCCTTCATGTCGGAATAGCCCACCACCTTGGTGATGCCCACGGTCGAGCCCTCGTGCGGCGGTTTGAGGATGAGCGGCAGGCTCAGGCGGTCGGGCACCAGGCGCAGTTCGGTGTCGGCGTCCAGCAATTCGAATTCGGGCGTGGGCAGGCCATGCTGCAGCCAGACGCGCTTGGTCATGGTCTTGTCCATGGCCAGCGCCGAAGCCAGCGGGCCGCTGCCGGTGTAGGGAATGCCCAGCAGTTCCAGCGCGCCCTGGATCGAGCCGTCTTCGCCGAAGCGGCCATGCAGCGCGATGAAGACGCGCTCGAAGCCCTCGGCAGCCAGCTCGGCCAGGCTGCGCTCGCCGGTGTCGAACAGGTGCGCGTCGACGCCGGCGCTGAGCAGCGCCTGGTGCACGCCGGCCCCGGACATCAGGGACACTTCGCGTTCGGCGGAACGGCCGCCGTACAACACACCCACCTTGCCGAATTTCGCGCTCATGCCAATTCTCCAACCTGGGCCGGGACCTTGCTGATCGAGCCCGCCCCCATGACGATCACCACGTCGCCATCGCGCACGAAGTCAACCACCGCCTGCGGCAGGTCGGCCACGTCCTCGACGAACACCGGCTCGACCTTGCCGGCCACGCGCAAGGCGCGCGACAAGGCGCGGCCGTCGGCGGCAACCAGAGGCGGCTCGCCGGCGGAATAGACTTCGGTCAACAGCACCGCGTCGGCCGTGCCCAGCACGCGCACGAAATCCTCGAAGCAGTCGCGGGTGCGCGTGTAGCGGTGCGGCTGGAACGCCAGCACGATGCGGCGGTCGGGCCAGGCGCCGCGGGCTGCGGCCAGGGTGGCGGCCATTTCCACCGGGTGGTGACCGTAGTCGTCGATCACCGTGAAAGTGCCGCCGCCATGCGCGGCGGGCACCGGGAATTCACCCGTCTGCGTGAAGCGGCGGCCCACGCCCTTGAACGAGGCCAGCGCATCGCGAATGGCCTCGTCCGGCACGCCCAGTTCGGTCGCCACGGCAATCGCCGCCAGCGCATTGCGCACGTTGTGCAGGCCCGGCAGGTTCAGCTCCACCTGCAACGGCGGCAGCAGCGTGTCGCTGTGGCTGCGCTGCACGTTAAAGCGCATGCGCGTGCCGTCGGCCTGCACTTCGTAGCCGCGCACCATGGCCTCTTCGTTCAGGCCATACGAGGTGATGGGGCGCGACACGAACGGCATGATCTCGCGCACGTTGGCATCGTCGGTGCACAGCACCGCGCTGCCGTAGAACGGCAGGCGCTGGGTGAATTCGATGAACGCGCTCTTGAGACGGGCCACGTCGTGGCCGTAGGTGTCCATGTGGTCCGCGTCGATGTTGGTCACGATGGCCATCACCGGCAGCAGGTTCAGGAACGAGGCGTCGGATTCGTCAGCTTCGACCACGATGTAGTCGCCCTGGCCCAGGCGCGCGTTGGCGCCCGCCGAATTCAGGCGGCCGCCGATCACGAAAGTCGGGTCCAGGTCGCCGGCCGCCAGGATGCTGGCCACCAGGCTGGTGGTGGTGGTCTTGCCATGCGTGCCGGCCACCGCGATGCCGCGCTTCAGGCGCATCAGCTCGGCCAGCATGATGGCGCGCGGCACCACCGGGATGCGCGCGGCGCGGGCGGCGATGACCTCGGGGTTGTCGCCCGCCACCGCGGTTGACGTGACGATCGCGCCAGCGCCGGTGACATTGCTGGCGACGTGGCCGATGGCGATGTTCACGCCCAGGCCGGCCAGGCGACGCGTCACCGCCGACTCGCTCAGGTCGGAACCGCTGACGGTGTAGCCCAGGTTCAGCAACACCTCGGCAATGCCGCTCATGCCGGAGCCGCCAATGCCTACGAAATGGATATGTTGGATTCTGTGTTTCATGATGAACGCCCCGCTGCCTGTTCACAGACGTCGGCGATGTGCGCCGCCGCTTCCGGGTGCGCATGCGCGCGGGCCCGTTCTGCGACGGCTTGCAGTTCTTGTCGGTTGCGCCGGCCCAGCCAGTCCGCCAGCCACTCGGGGCTCAAGGCGTTCTGAGGCTGCAGCCAGGCGGCCTGCGCGTCGCTCAGGAAGCGCGCGTTGGCGGTTTGATGGTCATCGATGGCATGCGGGAACGGCACGAACAGCGCCGCCACGCCCGCCGCGGCCACTTCGGACACCGTCATGGCGCCCGCGCGGCAGATCAGCAGGTCGGCATCACCCATGGCGCCGGCCATGTCGTCGATGAAGGCGCGGCAATCAGCCGCCACGCCCGCCTGGGCGTAGGCCTGTTGCAGCGCCGGCAGATGTTGTTCGCCGGCCTGGTGCACCACCAGCGGACGGCTTTCCTGCGGCAGCCGCGCCAAGGCTTGCGGCACGGCGGCATTGAGCGCCTGGGCGCCCAGGCTGCCGCCCACCACCAGCAGCCGCAGCGGACCGCTGCGGCCGGCATAGCGCTGCGCCGGATCGGGCAGGGCGCACAGGTCGGCGCGCACCGGGTTGCCCATGGCTTCGCCCTTGGGCAGCACGCCGGGGAACCCGCTCAATACGCGGCGCGCCATGCGGGCCAACCACTTGTTGGCGGTGCCGGCCACCGCATTCTGTTCGTGCACCACCAGCGGCGTGCCGCGCAGCGCCGCGATGACGCCGCCGGGAAAGGCCACATAGCCACCCATGCCCAGCACCACGTCCGGGCGCACCGACGACAGGCGCGACCACGCCTGTGCAAACGCGCGCACCAGCAGGAACGGCAGCTTCAACAGTGCCGCCGCCCCCTTGCCGCGCACGCCGGCGAAGCGCAGCGGCACCAGCTCGATGCCGCGCGGCGGCACCAGCTTGCCTTCCATCTTGTCGGGATTGCCCAGCCACAGCACGCGCCAGCCGCGCTGGCGCAGCACATCGGCCACGGCCAGGCCGGGCATGATGTGGCCGCCGGTGCCGCCGGCCATGATCAGGATGGTGCGCGACGACGTGGTCATACCCGCCCTCCACGCATCATGATTCGGCTTTCCACATCGACCCGTATCAACATGGCCAGCGCGCACAGATTCATCACCACGCCGGAGCCGCCATAGCTCATCAGCGGCAGCGTCAGGCCCTTGGTCGGCAGCAGTCCCAGGCACACGCCCATGTTGATGAAGGCCTGCACCCCGAACCACATCGCCACCCCATGCGCCACCAGGCCGGCGAAAGTGCGTTCCATGGCGATGGCCTGGCGGCCGATGTCGAAGCCGCGATACACAATGATCGCGAACAGCGTGATCACCGCCATCACGCCAACGAAACCGAGTTCCTCGCCCACCACCGCCATCAGGAAGTCGGTGTGGGCCTCGGGCAGGTAATGCAGCTTCTCGACACTGGCGCCCAGGCCGACACCCAGCCATTCGCCGCGCCCCAGGGCGATCAGCGAATGCGACAGTTGATAGGCGCTGCCATAGGCATTGTCTTCGTTCCAGGGATCCAGGTAGGCGAACAGACGCGCGCGGCGCCACGGCGACAACCAGATCAACATCAGGAACGTGCTTACCAGCACCGCCAGCAGGCTGCTGAAGTACTTGCCGTTGATGCCGCCCAGGAACAGGATGCCGATGGCGATCGCCACGATCACCATGAACGCGCCCAGGTCGGGCTCGAGCAGCAACAGCATGCCGACGCCGGCCAGGGCGAACGCCATCGGCAGAAAGCCGCGGGCGAAGGCCTGCATGTGTTCCTGCTTGCGCACGGTGTAGTCGGCGGCGTACAGCAAGGCGGCCAGCTTCATCAACTCGGATGGCTGGAAATTCAGCGGACCCAGCGGGATCCAGCGGTGTGCGCCGTTGACCTCGCGGCCGATGCCCGGAATCAGCACCGCCACCAGCAGCACCATCGCCACCACGAACAGCGGCACCGCCAGGCGCTGCCAGACGCGGATCGGCACCGCCAGCACGACCGCGCCCGCCACCAGACCGGTACTGATGAACAAGCCGTGGCGAATCACGAAGTAGTAGCGGCCATAAGACGCGTAGCGCGGACCGTCGGCCAGCGCGATCGACGCCGAATACACCATCAGCAGGCCGAGCAGCAGCAAGGTCGAGGCCGCAATCACGAGCGGCAGGTCGAAATTGCGCATGCGGGTACGGCCGGGCCGTACGGCGTTGACGCTGGCGGTGAGATCGGCGATCAGGCTCATGCCACCTCTCCCCGGTCGCGGGCCAGGTCTTCGACCTCTTCCACGAACACTTGCCCGCGATGCGGGTAATTGCGGAACATGTCCAGGCTGGCGCAAGCGGGCGACAACAGCACCGCGTCGCCGGCCTGCGCCAGGTCGGCGGCGCGGCGCACGGCGTCGCGCAGCGATTCCACGGCAATGCACTCGACGCCCGTCGCCGCCAGCACCCGGCCGATCTCCGGGCCATCCTGGCCAATCAGCAGCACGGCGCGCGCATGGCGCGACACCACCGGAATCAGCGGCGAGAAGTCCTGGCCCTTGCCCTGCCCCCCCGCGATCAGCACCACCGGCTGGCCCAGACCTTCGAGCGCAGCCACGGTGGCGCCGACATTGGTGCCCTTGCTGTCGTTGATGTAGTCCACGCCGCCGACACTGCGCACGAAGGCGGCGCGATGCGGCTCTCCCGCATAGTCGCGCAGGGCGCGCAGCATGGCGCCCCAGCCGAGATCGAGGCAGCGAGCCAGTTGCAACGCGGCCAGGGCATTCAAGGCATTGTGGATGCCGCGGATACGCAGGGCGTCGACCGGCATCAGGCGGCTCATGCGGCCCTTGGCACGCACCGGCTCCGGCGCGTCTTTCTTGCGGCGCACCGGCGCGACAGGCTCGTCGAAATCAAGTGGCTCTGCTGCCACCAGCCAGGCCACGCCCTGGCCCTGCTCCAGGCCCATGTCACCGACCCGCTCTGGCACATCGCGGCCGAAGCTGCGTACCGGCAGGGCATCCAGCGACGGCACCATGCCCAACGTATAGGGGTCGTCACGATTGACGATGGCGATACGCGCCATTTTCAGCAGGCGGGCCTTGGCATGGGCATAGGCATCCATGCCGCCATGCCAGTCCAGGTGATCCTGTGTCACGTTCAGCACCACCGCCGCATCGGCCATCAGCGTCTGGGTGGTCTCGAGCTGGAAGCTCGACAACTCCAGCACCCACACCTGCGGCAGGTCATCGGCTTCCAGTGCCGCCATCAGCGCGGTCAGGGCCGCCGGGCCGATGTTGCCCGCGGCGCGCACCGACAGGCCACTGGCCTCGATCAGGTCGCGCGTCAGCGCGGTAACGGTGGTCTTGCCATTGGTGCCCGTCACTGCCAGCACGCGCGGACGGTATTCGCGGGTCTCGGCCAGCCCGGCCAGCGCCCGCGCGAACAATTCGATCTCGCCGACGACCTCGATACCGCGGTCCCGGGCCTCGCGCAGCAGATCGCCAGCCGGCGCGCCTTCGGGCGCCAGTCCCGGGCTGACGACGACCTGGTCCACGCCGTCCAGCAGCGCGATATCGAACGAGGCATCGCAACCCAGGCGGTACTCGACCTCGGCCTGCGCCAACGCCTGGCGCAGCGCGTCCAGCCCGCCCGGCTCCGCGCGCGTGTCGGCCACGCGCAGGCGGGCGCCCTGGCGGGCGCTCCAGCTTGCGGCGGCCACGCCCGACTCGCCCAATCCGAGGATCAGGACGAGCGGCGCATCGGCGCGGGAGGTTTCCATCGTATTCATCGCAACTTCAGGGTAGAGAGGCCAATCAGCACCAGCATCATGCTGATGATCCAGAAACGCACGACCACCTGGGTTTCCTTCCAGCCGCCCACTTCGAAGTGATGATGCAGCGGAGCCATGCGGAATATGCGTCGACCTGTTCCATAACGTCGCTTGGTGTACTTGAACCACGTCACCTGGATCATCACCGACAGGGTCTCGACCACGAACACACCGCCCATGATGAACAGCACGATCTCCTGGCGCACGATGACCGCGATAGTGCCCAGCGCGCCGCCCAACGCCAGCGCGCCGACGTCACCCATGAAGACCTGCGCCGGATACGCGTTGAACCATAAAAATGCCAGCCCCGCGCCGCCGATGGCCGCGCACAGCACCATCAGTTCCGATGCGCCGGGGATATACGGGAACAGCAGGTATTTCGAATAGTCGACGCGGCCGACCACGTAGGCGAAGATGCCGAGCGCGCTGCCCACCATCACGGTGGGCATGATCGCCAGGCCATCCAGGCCGTCGGTCAGGTTGACGGCATTGCTGGTGCCGACGATCACGGCCCACGTCAGCGCCACGAAGCCGAGCACACCCAGCGGATAGCTGACCGTCTTGAAGAACGGCACGATCAGGTCGGCGCGCGTGGGCAGGGACATCGCGAAGCCACTGCCGACCCAGGCCTTGAACAATGGCCACAGTTCGGCGTTGGCCGGCGCCGACACCGCGAACGCCAGATACACCGCCGCCACCAGGCCGATGGTGGCCTGCCAGAAGAACTTCTGGCGCGCCGGCATGCCTTCCGGATCCCGGTAGACCACCTTGCGGTAATCATCCATCCAGCCTATCCAGCCGAAGCCAAACGTCACCAGCAGCACCACCCATACGAAGCGGTTGGTCCAGTCGGCCCAGAGCAACGTGCTGATGGCGATGGAAATCAGGATCAACACGCCGCCCATGGTTGGGGTGCCGGTCTTGACCAGGTGCGATTCCGGGCCATAGGAGCGCACCGCCTGGCCGATCTTCATCTCGGTCAGCTTGCGGATCACGCGCGGGCCAGCCACCAGGCCGATCAACAGCGCGGTGGCGCACGCCAGCACGGCGCGCAAGGTGATGTACTCGAACACGCCCAGGGCGCGGACATCATCGGAAAGCAAACGGGCGATCTCAAGCAGCATGGTTTTCCCCCTGCCCCTTGGACGCTTGCCCATCATTGGAAGTAAAAGCCGTCACTACCCGCTCCATGCGCATAAAGCGCGATCCCTTCACCAATACGCAGGACGCGCGCAGGCCGCGCAATGCGGCAACGACTTCGTCTACCGATGCGCAGGCGTGCGCGCCCGCACCGTAGGCGGCCGCTGCCGCCCGGCTGGCATCGCCTAGCGTGATGAGCGCGTCAAGGCCAAGCTCGCGCGCGTAATTGCCCACCTCTTCATGCATGGCGGGGCCGTTGTCCCCGACTTCGCCCATGTCGCCCAGTACCAGGACGCGGGTGCCGGCGATCCGCGCCAGCACGTCGATGGCCACGCGAACCGAGTCGGGGTTGGCATTGTAGGTGTCATCGATGAGCAACGTTCCGTCACTCAATTTCTTGTACTGCATGCGGCCCGCGACCGGGCTGAAACCGGCCAGCGCCCGCACGGCTACCTCCAGCGGCACTCCCGCAGCGATGGCGCTGGCGATTGCCGCCAACGCATTGCGCAGGTTGTGCACGCCGGGCACCGGCAACGTCAAGTCGGCATTGCCCATCGGGGTCACCACGCGGCAACGCGTGGCGTCGACATCCGCCAGGATCTGCTCCGCGTAGACATCCAGCCCCGGCTGCAGGCCGAAACGCAGCGCGCGGCGCGGCGCGGCAAGCTTGTCCCAGATTGCCGCATACGGTTCGTCGCCCGGATACACGGCCACGCCATCCGCCGGCAGCGCGGCAATGGCGGCGCCGTTTTCCAGCGCCACCGCTTCCACGGTATGCATGAATTCCTGGTGTTCGCGCTGGGCGTTGGTGACCAGCGCCACGCTCGGCGCCGCGATTGCCGCCAGTTGGGCGATCTCGCCCGGATGGTTCATGCCCAGTTCGAACACGGCGGCACGATGCTCGGACCGCAGGCGCAGCACCGTCAGCGGCACGCCGATATCGTTGTTCAGGTTGCCGGCGGTCGCGAGACGGCCTTCCTCGCCTTGCCAGCCGGCCAGCATGGCCGAGATCATTTCCTTGGTGGTGGTCTTGCCATTGCTGCCCGTCACAGCCACCACCGGCAACGAGAAGCGGGCGCGCCAGGCCGTGCCGATGCGCACCAGGGCCGCGCGCGTGTCTCCCAGGACCAGTTGCGGCAGGCTGGAGCCCGGCACGGCATGCGCCACCACGGCCGCGCAGGCGCCACGCTCGGCCGCCTGGTCGAGGTAGTCATGGGCATCGAAATTCTCGCCCGCCAACGCCACGAACAGCTCGCCGGCGCCAATGCGCCGCGTGTCGGTGGATACGCCCTTGACCAGCGGCAGCAGCAACGCCAGCCGCGCCCACTCCCGGTCATCGAAAGGCAGCTTTTCGCCGGCGATTTCCTGGTAGGTCTCGTGCCCCTTGCCCGCCAGCAGCACCACGTCTTCCGGCGCACTGGCCCAGATGGCCTGCATGATGGCGCGGGCGCGGTCCACCTGGATTTCGGCCGTCACCGAAGCCGGAATGCCGGCCACGATCTGCGCCACGATCGCCTCGGGCGGCTCACTGCGCGGATTGTCGCTGGAGACCACGACGTGGTCGGCCAGTTCGGCCGCAATACGTCCCATCTCGGGACGCTTGCCAGCATCGCGATCGCCTCCGCAACCGAAGACACACACCAGTCGGCCGGCACGCGCCTGGGCCACCGGGCGCAACGCCGTCAAGGCGCGCGCCAACGAATCCGGCGTGTGGGAATAGTCGACCACCACCAGCGTCCCGCGTCCGGCATGCGCCGGGGAGCTGACCGGCACGGATTCCACCGTTTGCAGGCGGCCGTCCACCGGGTCGGTCGCGGCCAGCTCGCGCGCGATTTGCGCGAAAGGCAAGCCCAGTTTGTACAGTACCCCCGCCACCAGCAGCAGGTTCGAAACGTTGTGTGCTCCCAGCAGGCGCGTCACGATCTGTGCTTCGCCATGCGGCGACACCAGCGTGAAGATCTGTCCTTGCGCGGTGGCCTGCAGGTCACGTGCGCGCATCGCGGCGGGAATCGCCGGGTCCGCGCCCAGGCTGTAGCCCATCACCGACAGGTCGGCCGGTAGCGAGGCAATCAGGCGACGTCCGGCTTCGTCGTCGGCGTTCACCACCGCGGCGCTCAGTCCCGGCCAGCGGAACAGTCGTGCCTTGGCCGCCTCGTAGCGTTCCATGGTGCCGTGGTAGTCAAGATGATCGCGGGTCAGGTTGGTGTAGGCGGCCAGCGCCACCCGCACACCATCCATGCGCCCCTGCTCGATGCCGATCGACGAGGCTTCCATCGCCACCGCCTTGGCGCCAGCGTCGCGCATGGCCGCCAGCAGGCGGTGCACGGTCAGCACATCCGGCGTGGTGAGATGGCCACCCAGCGTCTGTCCGTCCGGCAGCACCGCGCCCAGGGTGCCGATGGTGCCGCAGAGCTTGTCGTTGCGGCCCAGCGCGTGGGCGATCCACTGCACCGACGATGTCTTGCCGTTGGTGCCGGTCACGGCCACCACCGCCAGCGCCGCCGACGGCCGGCCGTACCAGGTGTCGCCCAGCTCGCCCAGCAGGGCGCGCAGACCGGTCACCGGCAGCATCGGCGTATCGCCAGCGGCCGCCGCGGCCTCGATGGCTGCGGTCGCGGGCGCCTCGAACAGCACCGCGCTGGCGCCCAATGCCAACGCCTTCTCTATATATAGACGGCCATCGCTGGACAACCCGGGGCAGGCGACGAACACGTCGCCGGGCTCGATCTCGCGCGAGTCCAGCTTCAGGTGCGCGGTCAACGACACGCGCGAATGCAACCACGCCACGGCTTGTTCGACCGTGGCGACGGGGGATGAGAGGAAGCCCTTGGCGCTCATCTGCCTGGCTCCTTGATACCGGCAACAATTGTCGACTCGAAGGGCGCGTCCGGCCGCACCCCCATCAACCGCAGACTCCCGCCGACGATATGGGAGAACACGGGCGCGGCGATCGCGCCGCCGTAGTAGCCGCCGACCGTGGGCTCGTCGATCGAGACCGCCACCACGATCTTGGGATCGGACACGGGTGCGAAGCCCACATACGAGCTGCGGTAGCGCTGCATGCTGTATTTGCCATCGACGATCTTGCGCGCGGTGCCGCTCTTGCCAGCCACCCGGTAGCCCTGGACCTGGGCGGCCTTGGTGCCCTCCGGTCCGGCGGCCGCTTCCAGCATGCCGCGCACCAGCGCGGTGGTCTTGGGCGTGTAGATCTTGACGCTGGTGGGATCGCTGTCGCGCTTGACCAGGGTCAGCGACACCATATCGCCATTGCGGGCAAACACCGTGTAGGCACGCGCCACCTGCAGCAGCGACACCGACAAGCCATAGCCATAGGCCATGGTGGCCTTCTCGATCAGGCGCCAGCGCTCCCACGGCCGCAGGCGGCCAGGGGCCGCCCCGGGAAACCCCACCTGCGGCGCCTGTCCCAGGCCCAGCTCGGTAAAGCGATCCCACATTTCGCGCGACTCAAGCTTCTCGGAGATCATCGTCATGCCGATATTGCTGGACTTGCGCAACACGCCGGCCACGTCCAGCGTACCGTTGCGGCTGACATCGCTGATGGTGCTGCCCTGATAGGTGAAACGCCCGTTGCCGGTCTCGAACAACGTCGACGTCGTGATACGGCCCAGATCCAGCGCCAGGGCGGCGGTGAACGGCTTCATGATCGAACCCGGCTCGAACGTGTCGGTGATGGCCTGGTTGCGCAGGTTCGCACCATGGAAGGTTTCACGCCGGTTCGGATCGAATGTAGGCAGGCTCGCCAACGCCAGGATTTCGCCGGTATGCACATCGACGATCACGGCGGTGGCGCCCTTGGCCTGGTGCTTTTCCAGGGCGTCCTTCAATTCCTTGAACACCAGGTATTGGAGACGGGTATCGATCGACAGGCGCAGGTCGCGGCCATCGACGGGCAGGGTCACGGCCTGCACATCCTCGATCACCCGGCCCAGCCGGTCCTTGATGACACGGCGGCTTCCCGGCCGGCCCGACAACTGCTGATTGAACGTCAGCTCGACGCCTTCCTGCCCCTGATCCTCGACATTGTTGAAGCCGACAACGTGCGCCATCACCTCGCCGTCCGGATAATAGCGGCGGGTCTCGGGCTGCTGGTGCACTCCGGGCAGGCCCAATTGCTTGATCTTGTCGGCCACGTCCATCGAGACCTGGCGCTTCAGGTACACGAAGTTCCTGTCTTCGTCGACGCGGCGCCGCAGGTCGGCGATGGGCGTCTCCAGCAACTTGGCCAGCGCGTCCAGTTGCGCCGAGGTGGCCTGCTTCAGGTCTTCGGGAATGGCCCAGATGGCGCGCGCTGGCACGCTCGAGGCCAGCACCGCGCCGTTGCGGTCCAAGATCTTGCCGCGCGTGGCGGACAGCGTCAGGGTGCGCTCGTAACGGCGCTCGCCCTGCTGCTGCAGGAATTCGGTGGACAGCCCTTGCAGGAACAGGGCACGGCCTGCCAGCACGGTGAAGCCGCCGAACAGCAGGATCAGCACCAGACGCGCGCGCCAGGTCGGCAATTGCCCGCGCAGCACGGGATTGTCGAAGAACGGCACGCGCTTCATCGGCCACCTCCACTGGACGGCAGCGGCGGCTGATTCAGGTAGAGCGTGCGGTCGGGCACGATGGGAATCATCTTCAAGGTGTCGCGCGCGATCACGTCCACCCGGGCATTGCGCGCCAGTTCCGCGCGTTCGAGCTGCAGGCGGCGCCAGTTGGTTTCCAGGTCGCGCGCCTGCGCCTGATCGCGACCCAGCTCAACGAAGAGCTGGCGCGACTGATACCGGCTGGTGACCAGGGAAATGGCCGACAGCATCAGCAACGCCGCAACGATCAGGTTGACACGGCCCATCAGCGGCGCCCTCCCTTGCCACCGCGGCGCGGCGGCGGAGCCAGATCGCTGCCCGGCAACGACCCGATTTTCACGAACGCCATGCCGCCCTCGGCGGGCAAGGGCGTGGCGGTACGTTCGGCGACGCGCAGCACCGCCGAACGGGCGCGCGCATTGGCCGAGACCTCTTCGTCTTCGGCCAGCACGCGCCCCAGGGAACGCAGCACTGGCTGGGGCATTTCGCTTTCGCGCAGGGGCAGGCGCGCATGCGCGGCGGCTGGACGAGCCGCCGCCGCGATGCACTGCTTGACCATGCGGTCTTCAAGCGAATGAAAGCTGATCACCGCCAACCTCCCCCCCGGGGCGAGCAGGTCTAGAGCTGACGCGAGGGTGCGCGCGAGCTCTTCGAGTTCCCGATTGATGTAAATCCGTAGAGCTTGAAAGGTGCGTGTGGCCGGATGCTGCCCCTTTTCGCGCGTGCGGACGGCGCTGGCGACGCACTCGGCAAGCTCGAGCGTGGTGCGCAGCGGCCTTGTTGCGCGGCGAGCAGCAATCGCCTTTGCAACCTGAAAAGCAAACCGTTCTTCGCCATAATCCGCTATGACCTCCCGCATCTCATCCACACTGGCTTGCGCCAGCCAATCCGCCACCGTGGGTCCACGAGTGGTGTCCATCCGCATGTCGAGCGGGCCATCCCGCATGAACGAGAAGCCGCGCTCGGCATCGTCGATCTGAGGCGAAGACACGCCCAGATCCAGCATCACGCCATCGACCTTGTCGATGCCGAGCTGCCGCAACTCTTCGGCCATGGTGGCAAAGCCCCCATGCACCACCGTCACCCGGGCATCCGCCGCCGCCAAGGCATTGGCAACGGCGATCGCCTCGGGATCCTTGTCGAACACCACCAGGCGGGCAGCCGGGCCGAGGCGGCCGAGCAGCTCGCGGCTGTGGCCGCCACGACCGAAGGTGCCGTCCACGAAGACGCCCCGTTGCGCGCGCGTAGCCGCTGCCGGCTCGTCACCGGGCTGCGACCGTGCCGCGCCCTTGCCACCGAAATCGGCCAGCAACAGCGCGTCCACCGTCGGCTCCAGCAGGACGGGCCGATGTTCGAATTCCATAACTCTTTCAGAACGAAAACTGATTCAACACATCCGGCATACCCTTGGCCAGGTCTTCAGCCTCGCGGCTCGCCAGGGTAGCGGCATCCCACAGCTCGAAGTGCGCGCCCATACCGAGCAGCATCACCTCGCGCGTCATACCGGAAGCGTTGCGCAGTTCAGGCGCGATCAGGACGCGGCCAGAGCCGTCCAGTTCCACGTCCTGAGCGTTGCCCAGCAGCAGCCGCTGCAACGCGCGCGCCGTCATGGGAAAGGCGGCAATCTGCTCGCGCTTCTTTTCCCACTCGGGCCGCGGGTACACCAGCAGGCAGCCATCTGGGTGGCGGGTCAGGGTCAGGCGGCCTTCCGCCTGCGCCATCAGCGCGTCACGATGCCGGGTCGGAATCGAGATCCGTCCCTTGGCATCCAGCGTGAGCGCGCTGCTTCCCTGAAACACCACTTTTACCCCACTTAATTGCACAATTTCCTACTATTTCCCACTCTACGGTATGGCAATGGGGCGGTCAAGCGCACGGTTGCAATTTTTTCAATCACAACAAGGACTTAGAGCAACTTGTAAATTCAACAGCAGGAAAACCTCCCAATAAATCAGGAGGTTGCATCACTATCTAAAAGTGGTTCTTAAGAAGTGGCGCCTAACAATGCCTTTGCATTGTTTTACCCAGCCCGCCAGCCGAAGACTGGCGGGGGTTGCGCGCCAGATGGCGAATGTGGCGACCTGAAAAAAGCCGCGTGGCGGCATGCGCCGATGGGAAATCCAATGCAAGACGGGCCTATAGGCCGGATTCTGTACACCAGGTTTCCCTGGCGGACGATCATTCCTCTGCGCGGATCATTGCTGAGCCGCTGTAGCCATCTACCCGCATACTCGGACGGAGCCGCCCTTCGCGGCCCGAAAGCCGCACGCATGCCTATTTGATGTTGCTCCGGGTAGAGGTTGCCGCGTTTCACCCTGCGATGCCGCCGACCGTTGCCGGCCGGCGCGATACGGAGATGGCCGTATCGGTGCGCGACTGGCGCGCCCGCCCCGCAGACTCGTCTCTGTGGCCCTGTTCCTCGACCGCGCCCGAAGACGCGACCGGACGGCCGTTAGCCGCTACCCTGCCCTGTGGAGTCCGGACCTTCCTCGATGGATTCGCACCCACCGCGATCGCCCGACCCGCCTTGCGATGCGTATTCTAGTACAGGTCGCGGCTCCGTCCCCGAACACCCGCCCGGGTTCCTGCGACAATACGGCTTGATCCGCTTATCCCGCCGCAAGAACGACTCACTACATGGCCCTCGCAACGCTCATCACCCTGACCGACATCCAGCTGGCCTATGGCCACCATCCGCTGCTGGACCACGCCGACTTCGCCATCCAGGCCGGCGAGCGCATCGGCCTCATCGGCCGTAACGGCGCCGGCAAGTCCTCGCTGCTGCGGCTGCTGGACGGCCGCACCGTGCCCGACGACGGCGACATTGCCCGCAGCTCCGGCCTGCGCGTGGCGACGGTCGAACAGGAACCGGAGCTGGACGAAAACGCCACCGTCTTCGACGTGGTCTGCAACGTCGAAGGCGACCACGAAGACTGGCAACGCCCGTCGCGCGTGCGCGCCATGCTGGAAAAGCTCGGCCTGCCCGCGGACGCCCAGATCGCCGGCCTGTCGGGCGGTACGCGCAAGCGTGTCGCGCTGGCCCGCGCCCTGGTCGAGGAGCCCGACCTGCTGCTGCTCGACGAGCCCACCAACCACCTCGACTTCGACGGCATTGCCTGGCTCGAAGAGATGCTGCGCGCCTGGAAGGGCGCCGCGGTCATCATCACCCACGACCGCCGCTTCCTCGATTCGGTGGCTACCCGTATCGTTGAACTCGACCGCGGGCGGCTGCTCAGTTTCCCGGGCAACTTCTCGCAATGGCAGGAACGCAAGGCCCAATGGCTGGAATCCGAGCGCCTCGAACAGGCCCGGTTCGACAAACTCCTGGCTCAGGAAGAAGTCTGGATCCGCAAGGGTGTGGAGGCCCGCCGCACCCGCAACGAGGGCCGCGTGCGGCGCCTGGAGCGCTTGCGCGTCGAACGCGCCGAGCGTCGCGAACGCGTCGGCGACGTCTCGCTGGCGCTGGCCGAGGGCCAGCGTTCCGGCAAGCTGGTGGCCGAGCTGGAACACGTCGGCAAGCGCTTCGGCGACAAGGTCGTCGTGGACGACTACTCCACCACCATCCTGCGCGGCGACCGCATCGGCATCATCGGCCCCAACGGCGCCGGCAAGACTACCCTGCTCAAGCTGATTCTTGGCGAAATGCAGCCGGATAGCGGCAAGACCCGCACCGGCACCAACGTCTCGGTGGCCTACTTCGACCAGATGCGCGCCCAGCTCGACGAAAACGCGACACTGGTCGACATCATCAGCCCGGGCAGTGAGTGGGTCGAGATCGGCGGCACCCGCAAGCACGTCATGAGCTACCTGGGCGATTTCCTGTTCTCGCCTGCCCGCGCCGGTTCGCCGGTGCGCAGCCTGTCCGGCGGCGAACGCGCCCGCCTGCTGCTGGCGCGCCTGTTTGCGCGCCCCGCCAATGTGCTGGTGCTGGACGAACCCACTAACGATCTTGATATCGAAACCCTGGAACTGCTCGAAGAACTGCTGCAGGAATACTCTGGCACGGTACTGCTGGTCAGCCACGACCGTGCCTTCCTGAACAACGTCGTCACCCAGACCATCGCCTACGAAGGCGACGGCCATTGGCGCGACTACGTCGGTGGCTACGACGAATGGGTGGCCCAGCGTCCCGCCCCGGCGCCGGCCACGGCGGGGGAAGAAGACGCAGCCAAGGCGACTCGCGCCGCCGACGAGGCCGCAGCCCGCGCCAGGACTGCCAAGCCCAAGCCGGCCCGCGCCGCCAAGATGAATTCGTGGGAACTGCGCGAACTCGAAGGCCTGCCCGACGCCATCGCCGCGCTCGAGGCGCAGCAGGCCGAGCTGGCCGGCAAGCTTGCCGATGGCAGCCTCTACCGCGATGCGCCCGCCGAAGTCGAGCGCATCAACAGCGAGCTGTCCAAGCTGGAAAGCGAACTCGAGGAAAAGTTCGCGCGTTGGGAACTGCTCGAGGCGCGCCGCGAAGGCGCCCTTTGATAGAAGCCCTGGCCGCCGCTCCCGCGGCGACCGCCCTCTATGCCTCTTCTATATAGTCAGAGGGCGGTCGCCGCGCTCAAATCGACGCGCGCCAGGCCAGCGTCTCGCCGGCGGCCAGCGGCACCAGCGCGGTATTGCCGAACGGCACTTCGTCCGGGATCTGGAAGCTTTCGCGCACCAGCGTCAGCTTGCCGGTGTTGCGCGGCAGGCCATAGAAATCCGGACCGTTGAAGCTGGCGAACCCTTCCAGCTTGTCCAGCTTGCCAACCGCATCGAACGCGGTCGCGTACAGTTCCATCGCATGCAGCGCGGTATAACAACCGGCACAGCCGCAGGCGTGCTCCTTCAGGCCGCGAGCATGCGGCGCGCTGTCGGTGCCCAGGAAAAAACGCGGACTGCCGCTGGTTGCCGCTTCCACCAACGCCAGCCGGTGGGTCTCACGCTTGAGGATCGGCAGGCAGTACCAGTGCGGCCGCACGCCGCCCTGAAAAATGGCATTGCGGTTGTACAGCAGATGCTGCGGCGTGATCGTGGCCGCGATCGGGCCTTCGGCATCGCGCACGTACTCGGCGCCCTCCTTGGTGGTGATGTGCTCGAACACCACCTTCAAGGCCGGGAATGCGCGGCGCAGCGGCTTCATCACGCGCTCCACGAAGATCGCCTCGCGATCGAACACGTCGATCGATGGATCCGTCACTTCGCCGTGCACCAGCAGCGGCATGCCACACTTTTCCAGCGCTTCCAGCGCCTTGGCGCACTTGCCCAGCAGATCGGTCACGCCGGCGTCGGAATTGGTGGTCGCGCCCGCCGGGTACAGCTTGACCGCGTAGACCTGGCCCGACTCGTGCGCGCGGAAGATCTCCTCGGCCGAGGTATTGTCGGTCAGGTACAGCGTCATCAGCGGCGTGAAGGCGTCGGCATCGCCGCCGGCCTTGGTCAGCGCAGCGAGGATGCGGCCGCGATAGGCCAGCGCCTGCTCGGTGGTGGTCACCGGCGGCTTCAGGTTCGGCATGATGATGGCGCGGGCGAACTGCCTGGCCGTATCGGCCACCACCGCTTCCAGCGCCGCGCCATCGCGCAGGTGCAGGTGCCAGTCGTCAGGACGGGTGATGATCAGTTGATTGGTGTTTTGCGTGGACATGGAGAGCTTCTTAATCTGCCAGGGGCATGCCCCGTTCGGCCAGCGCGCAGAACATTGCGCTGCCCAGGGGAATGACGGCATCGTTGAAATCGAAATGCGAGTTGTGCAGCACGCAGCCGGAGTCGGCCCCGCCCTGCCCCAGCCGGAAATACGCGCCAGGCTTGCTTTGCAGCATGAAGGAGAAATCCTCCGACCCCATCGACGGTACCAGATCCCGCACCACGTTCTCCTTGCCGATCATCTCGGTAGCGATGTCCGCGACCAGATTGGCGTGCTGCGGCGTGTTCAGCGTCGCGGGATAGATGCGTTCGTAGGTCAGTTCGGCGGCGCCGCCAAAGGCGCTGGCAATCGCCGTAACCAGCTCGCGCATGCGCGTCTCGACCATCTCCTGCACCGACTTGCGGAACGTGCGCACCGTGCCCACCAGCCGGGCCTCGCGCGGGATCACGCTCATCGCGCCGGGGTGGCCGGCCTGCAGCGAGCCGATGGACACCACCGCGGAGTCGAGCGGATTGACGTTGCGCGACACGATGGTCTGCAGCGCCGTGATGATCTGCCCGGCGATCGTCACCGGGTCGATCGTCTGATAAGGATGCGCGCCATGGCCGCCGCGCCCGGTGATCAGGATCTCGAAGCGGTCGGCCGCCGCCATCATCGGACCCGGATTGATGCCGATGGTCCCGGGCTTCAGGCCGGGCCAGTTGTGCAGCGCATAGATGGCATCACAGGGAAAGGTGTCGAACAGCCCATCCTCCATCATGGCTTTGGCGCCGCCGCGCCCTTCTTCGGCCGGCTGGAAGATGAGAACGGCCGTGCCATCGAAATTGCGGGTCTGCGCCAGATACTTGGCGGCCCCGATCAGCACCGCCGTATGGCCATCATGGCCGCAGCCGTGCATCAGCCCCGGCTTGGTGGACTTGTGCCCGAACTCATTGTCCTCCGTCATCGGCAGCGCATCCATGTCGGCGCGCAGGCCGATCATGCGGCCGCTGTCGCAACGCTTGCCGCGGATGACGCCCACCACGCCGGTCTTGCCGATGCCCCGATGCACCTCGATGCCCAGCGCCTCCAACGCGCCCGCCACGATCCCGGATGTGCGGACTTCTTCGAAGCCCAACTCGGGATGAGCATGCAGATCGCGCCGCAGCGCCGTCAATTCGTCATGAAACAGGCGAATTGATTCCAAAGCAGAACGTGCGTACATAGGAGGTTACAGAATGACGTGGAAGGGGGGACAGTGGGGATATTTTAGTTGCTACAGAGGATAAATGCCTTTGTCTTTACGGGAGAGACACGTTATGCTCCGGCCGCAGGACAATTTTTCCAACAGCCAGAGAAGGAGCGCCGCATTATGGCCACAACCTCCAAACCCGCGACCGCGCGCAAGCCGAACGCTGCATTCATGAAGCCCCTGACTCCCAGCGCCGAACTGGCCGCTGTGATCGGTTCGGAAGCCGTGCCGCGCACCGAGGTCACCAAGAAGATCTGGGAATACATCAAGAAGCACAACCTGCAAGATGCGAGCAACAAGCGCAACATCAACGCCGATGCCAAGCTGCGCCCGATCTTCGGCAAGGATCAGGTCACGATGTTCGAACTGACCAAGCTGGTCAACGCACATCTGAAGTAAGCGGGCAAAGGGCGTACCCGGTACGTCCCTGCCTCGGCTATTGTCGCGGCGCCCTGGCTTGAATGCCGGGCGGGCCCGACCCGGTACAGTTCACATCGCACTCACGCAGTGCTATCCATCTTTCGAGCGGTCGGCAGCCTCTCCCTCATCGGCAACGGCCAACGCGGCGACTCCCCTACCAGCCCTTCCCTACGTGGCCCAGGCATTGCTCAAGGCAAAGCCCATGGCGGCAGGCAGGCAGGCACACAACGTACCGTTGTCGCGGCCACGACCTGTTCCTCTTTGCTTCGTCTTCGTACATGCCGTACATGCTTCGCCTTCGCACGCCACGAGACGGCCTGTGCCGTTGTACGATGCGATCGACATGCGCAGCCTTCGCGAACGTGCTTCGGCATGCTTGCGGCAAGTGCCTGGCGTTTCGCTTGGCCAAGGCAGACAACCCTTTGCCCATCAAATGAAAAGGCCGGCGTGACGCCGGCCTTTTCAATCTGGCATACCGCGCGAATCACGCGTAAGAGGTTGGAGCCGTGCCATCCAACAGCGCGAGCCAACCCTTGATCAGGCGGTACAAGCCCCACACAATCGTCGCGATGACCCCGATCCATCCGATATAGATCAGCACCGCCAGGCTGCTGATGGCCAGCCACAGCAACGCCCACCAGAAGGTGCGCAGCAGCCAATCAAAATGCGCGGCATAGACGGTACCGGCGACATCGGAACGCTTCAGGTACATCAGCACGACGGCAGCCAGCGTGGCAATGCCCAGGAAACCACTGGTCAGAAAGCCCAGGGCAAACAAACCATAGGCCACATGGGTCAGCGTGCGCAGGTCCAATGCCGTACCGGGCGCGGGGGTCTGGGTATCACTCACGATTACGCTCCAACAATTGACTCGGTCAATCTTACCGCACAAACCAACCCGGTCCACGAGCGTTGTTATTTGGGCACATTCAATGCTGGCGCGGCTTGCAGGCTTGCCGGCCGACTTTTTACTCATCCATTTTCAGGCGTTGACGTGGCATCGCACAACAGCCTCCCCCATGTGGCGCGGCCGCACGGGGGTTTTTCATGGGTTTTGCGATGCGGCCGCCGATGGGATTTGCCGCGCAGGGGCGTGGGGCGCTGGCGGCCGAGCCTGGTTCAGCCGGCCCGCGTTCGTGCG
>NZ_JCBANN010000072.1:0-24784 GCF_059761975.1 Achromobacter sp. 46006 | reverse complement strand
CTGCGGCGCATCGTGCTGCCGCAGGCGCTGCGCACCATTTTCCCGGCGCTGGGCAACTACGCGCTGGTGCTGGTCAAGGAAACCTCGCTGGTGGCCGTCATCAGTGTGTACGAGTTGATGCGGGCGGGTGAAATGCTGGCCGGCGCCACGTTCCAGGCGTTGACCGTCTACACCATGGTGGGGGTTATCTACTTCGTGCTGTGCAGTGCGCTGGCGTATCTGTTCCGGCGGTCGGAAAAGCGCCTGACCGTGCCCGGCTACTGGAGCGGCGCCGGCGACAACCACGACATTTCGAAGGCCTGACGCCATGGATGCAATGAACTACGCGGCGCCCATCATCACCATGCAGGGCGTGTCCAAATGGTATGGCGACTTCAAGGTGCTCGATGGACTGGACCTGGCGGTGCAGCCCGGCGAGAAGCTGATTCTCTGCGGCCCCTCCGGGTCGGGCAAATCCACCACCATCCGCCTGCTCAACCGGCTGGAGGAGCACCAGCGCGGCACAATCGTTGTCGACGGCATCGAGTTGAATGACGAAATCGGCAATATCGAGCGCATCCGCGCGGAAGTCGGCATGGTGTTCCAGCACTTCAACCTGTTCCCCCATCTGACGGTGCTGGAGAACTGCACCCTGGCGCCGACCCTGGTCAAGGGCGTGGCGCCGGACGAGGCGGTGGCGCGCGCCATGCATTATCTGGAGCGCGTCCGCATCCCGCAGCATGCGGCCAAGTATCCCGGTCAGTTGTCCGGCGGACAGAAGCAGCGCGTGGCGATCGCGCGGGCGCTGTGCATGCAGCCGAAGATCATGCTGTTCGATGAGCCGACCTCGGCGCTCGACCCCGAGATGGTCAAGGAAGTGCTCGATACCATGGTGGCGCTGGCGCGCGACGGTATGACGATGGTCTGCGTGACCCACGAAATGGGATTCGCGCGCGAGGTCGGCGACCGCGTGGTGTTCATGGACCAGGGCACGATAGTCGAGACCGCCGCGCCGGACGAATTCTTCCGCGCGCCGCGCACCGAGCGGGCCCAAGCCTTCCTGGGGCAGATCCTGGCGTAGGCGCGGCCCGCGCCGGCCGCCCGGAATTCCGCCCGACGGAACAAGCCGAATGGTTCCATGCCGGCGCGCGCAACTGGCTCTAGCGGGTTTGCGCTACGCTACCTATCATGCCAATCGGGCCGGCGCGCCGCCGCCGGCCCCTGCCTACACAAAACAACCAGGGAAACACGATGAACGGCGCTGATAGTCTTTGCGATACCCTTCTGGCCAATGATGTGGACGTCTGCTTCGCCAACCCGGGCACGTCCGAGATGCACTTCGTCGCGGCGCTGGATCGCAAACCGAAGATGCGCTGCGTGCTGGGCTTGTTCGAAGGCGTGGTGACGGGCGCGGCCGATGGCTATGCGCGCATGGCCGACAAGCCGGCCGCCACGCTGCTGCACCTGGGCCCGGGCCTGGGCAACGGCCTGGCCAACCTGCACAACGCCAAGCGCGCGCGCACGCCGATGGTCAACATCGTCGGCGACCACGCCACCTACCACGTGCAGTACGACGCGCCGCTGACCAGCGATGTCGAAGGCGTGGCGCGCCCGATGTCGCACTGGGTCAAGCGCGGCATGTCGGCCGAGTCGATGTCGGCGGATGCCGCCGAAGCCGTCGCCGTGGCACGCCGCCATCCGGGCAATATCGCCACCCTGATCCTGCCGGCCAACTCGGCCTGGACCGAGCTGCCGGCCGACACCGCGGTGGTGAAGGTCGTTGATGAAGCCGTGCCGCATACCAGCGTCGAGGCGGTGCGCGCCGCCGCTCGGGCGATCCGCTCCGGCGAGGCTACCACGCTGCTGCTGGGCAGCACTGCGCTGCGCGCGCGCGCTCTCAAGGCCGCCGGCCGCATCGCCCGCGCCACCGGCGTGCGGCTGATGTCCGAAACCTCCAACCGCCGCGTCGAGCGCGGCGGCGACCGCACGCCGGTGGAGCGGCTGCCTTACCCGATCGATCTGGCCGTGGCCAAGCTCAAGGACGTGCGCCACCTTGTGCTGGTCGGCGCCAGGGCGCCGGTGGGCTTTTTCGCCTATCCGGGCAAGCCCAGCCTGCTGGCGCCCGAGGATTGCGAGAAGATCGTGCTGGCCACGGTCGAGCAGGACCTGGCGCACGCCCTGGAATGGCTGGCCGACGAACTCGGCATCGCCGCCGACGCGCCGTGCCTGGCGGCCCCGGCACCCGCCTACGAGGTGCCCGCCAGCGGCAAGCTGACCGGTGCCGCCGTCAATATCCTGGTGGCGCATCACCTGCCCGAGAACGCCATCGTCTGCGACGAGTCGATCACCCAGGGGCGTGAATTCCCCATCTACAGCGCCAGCTGCGCGCCGCATGACTGGCTGATGCTGACCGGCGGCGCCATCGGCATCGGCCTGCCGCTGGCGGCCGGCGCGGCCGTGGCTTGCCCGGACCGCAAGGTCATCACCCTGCAGGCCGACGGCAGCGGCATGTACACCCTGCAGGCGCTGTGGACCCAGGCACGCGAGAATCTGGACTGCCTGACCGTGATCCTGGCCAACCGTTCCTATGCCACGCTGCATGGCGAGATGAAGAACGTGGGCGTGCAGGAACCGGGCCGCAACGCGCGCCGCATGCTCGATCTGGAAGAACCCTATCTGGACTGGACCCACCTGGCGCGCGGCATGGGCGTGGAGGCGGTCAGCGTCGATACGGTCGAGGGCTTTGCCCGTGCCTTGCAAGACGGCCTGAAGCGCCGCGGCCCGTTCCTGATCGAAGCGCTGATCTGACGCGCCTGCTGCGCGCCGCAAGACGCGCAGGCGGGGCCGTCAGACGCCCAGGTAGCGCGTCAGTTTCTCTGGCGCGGCGGCCAGCGCCGCGCTGTCGCCGTCCTGCACGATCAGCCCTTTTTCCATCACCAGACAGCGGTCGGTGTGGGCCAGCACAGCGCGGTAATTGCGGTCGACGATCAGCGTCGACATGCCGGTGGCGCGGATCCGCCGGATGATCTTCCAGATCTCGGCCACGATCAGCGGCGCCAGGCCCTCGGTGGCTTCATCCAGGATCAGAAGGTCGGGGTTGGTCATCAGCGCCCGGCCGATCGCCAGCATCTGCTGCTCGCCGCCCGACAACTGCTGGCCGCCGTGGCCCAGCCGTTCCGTCAGGCGCGGAAAGGTCTCCAGCACGCGCTCGTAGGTCCAGTCGCGCCGCCCCTGTTCGCCGGCGCGCGCCGCCACCAGCAGGTTTTCGCGCACGCTCAGGTTGGGGAAGATGCCGCGCCCTTCGGGAACGTAGGCCACGCCCATCCGCGCGATGGCATGCGGCCGCGCAGAGGTGCAATCGGCGCCTCGCACCGTCACGCGGCCCTGGGCGCTGCGCACCTGGCCCACCAGGCTGCGGATCAGGGTGGTCTTGCCCATGCCGTTGCGCCCAACCAGCCCGACGGATTCTCCTGCGGCGATGCGCAGGCCGACGCCGCGCAGCACGTGGCTGGCACCGTAGTACACATGCAGGCCGTCGGCCTCGATCAGTGTGCGCATGCGTGGGCTCCCTCCAGGTCTTCGCCCAGGTAGGCCGTGCGTACCTCGGCGTTGGCGCGGATCTGGGCCGGATCGCCGCTGGCGATGCTGCTGCCGTTGACCATCACAGTGATGGCGTCGGCGATGCGGAAGACCGCGTCCATGTCATGCTCCACCAGCAGGATGGCGTGGTTGGCCTTGAGCGTCTCCAGCAACGCCAGGATGCGGTCGGTTTCCTCGGGGCCCATGCCGGCCAGCGGTTCGTCCAGCAGCAGCACCTGCGGTTCGCCGGCCAGGCACATGGCGATCTCGAGCTGGCGCTTGCGGCCATGCGGCAGCAGTCCGGCCGGTTGCGCGGCGTCGGCCGCCAGGCCGGTGCGCTCCAGCGCCTGCTCGGCCAGCCCGGCGCTGGCCGAGCAGGCCGAGGCCGGCCGCCACCAGTGCCAGAACCGCTGGCGCCGCGCCTGCGCGGCCAGCCTGCAGTTCTCGAACACGCTCAGTTCCGGGAACAGGGTCGAGCGCTGGTAGCTGCGGCCCAGGCCGGCGCGGGCGCGCTCGGGCTGGCCCCAGGCGGTGATGTCGCGGCCGGCCAGCGACACCTGCCCGCTGCTGGGCGCGAGTTCGCCGGAGAGGATGTTGATCAGCGTCGACTTGCCGGCGCCGTTGGTGCCGATGACGGCATGCACTTCGCCGCGTCGCAGGGTCAGCGACACGCCATTGACGGCGGTCAGGCCGCCAAAGCGCCGCGTGAGCGCCTCGGCGGCCAGCAAGGGATCAGGCATGGGGTTCTCCTTGGATCGGCAGAGGCAGGGACTTGGGCGCGGTGGCGGCAGGCGCCGTCGGCGTGTGGCGAGCCCGGCGGCGGCGCCATTGGGCCGGCAGGCCCGCCAACCCGTCGGGCAGCAAGGCCACCAGCGCGATGACCGCCAGGCCCAGCGGCAGGTGCCAGTGACGCGCGTAGTCGCCGAACAGCGCCTGCGACTGGAACAGTTCCTGCAGCAGCACCAGCGTGGCCGTGCCCAGCACCGCGCCGCCCAGGCTGCCCATGCCGCCCAGGATCACCATCAGCAGCACCAGCCCTGACTGTTCCCAGGCCAGCAGCTCGGGCGTGACGAAGCCGTCCTTGAGCGCGAACAGGAAGCCGGCCAGCCCCGCCAGCGCGGCGCCGATCACATACGCCGCCAGCTTGTACGGATAAGTCGAATAGCCGGCCGCCCGCATGCGTTGTTCGTTGATGCGGATGCCGGCCAGCGCCGCGCCGAAGGGCGAACGCCGCAGCAACGCGAGAAAGCCCCAGGCCAACGCCAGGCAGGCCAGCACGAAGAAGTAGTAAGTGTGGCCCTGGTCCAGGTCGAACGGCAGCCAGCCGGCGATGTCGGCCTGCGGCCGGAAGTACAGATAGATACCGTCGCTGCCGCCGCCCAGCCCGGTATCGTGGAAGACGTAATAGGCCATCTGCGCGAAGGCAAGCGTCACCATGATGAAGTACACGCCGCGCGTGCGCAGCGCCAGCGCGCCGGTCAGCGCGGCATAGGCGGCAGCGGCCAGCAGCGCCGCCGCCAGTAGCAGCCACAGGCTGGCGGCCTCGGATTGCGGCGACAGCAGCGCGGCGACATAGGCGCCGATGCCGAAGAATGCCGCATGGCCCAGGCTGACCAGCCCGGCGCCGCCCACCAGCAACTGCAGGCTGAGCGCGAACACCGCGTAGATCATGATCTTCACGGCCAGGCCGGTGTAGTAGTCGCTGCCGCTCCAGGCGAAGACCGCCAGGGCCAGCAGGGTCGCGACAGGCATTAAACGATGCATCTTCATGGTCAGCCCTGTTTGAACAGCCCTTCGGGCTTGCACAGCAGAATCGCGGCCATCAGCACGTACACCAGTACGCCGGCGGCGGCGGGGAACAGCACCTGGCCGAAGGTCTCGACCACGCCCACCAGCATCGCGGCCAGGAACGCGCCACGGATCGAGCCGATGCCGCCGATCACCACGACGACGAAGCAGATGATCAGCACGCCGTTGCCCATGCCGGGATACACCGACGACACCGGCGCGGCGATGCCGCCAGCCAGCGCCGCCAGCGCCACGCCGGCGGCGAACACCAGCCGGTACAGCTTGTTGACGTCGATGCCCAGCGACCCGGTCATCTCGCGGTTGCTGGCGCCGGCGCGCAGCATCATGCCGAGCCGCGTGCGCGCGATGACCCAATACAGCAGCAGCGCCACCGCGATGCCCACCGCCGAAATGAACAGGCGGTACACCGGGTAGCTCATCACATCGCCCAGCGCGATGCTGCCCTGCAGCCAGGACGGCAGCGGCACACCGTGGACGTCGTTGCCGACCAGGATGCTGCGCAGCTCTTCGAACACCAGGATCAGGCCGTAGGTCATCAGCACCTGTTGCAAGTGGTTGCGGCGGTACAGGTAGCTGAAGAACGCCGCCTCCAGCAGATAACCGAGGGCTGCGGCTGCCAGCACGCACACCGCCAGTGTGGCGACGAAGCCGCCGCCGAGCCAGCGGTCCACCGCCGGCCCCAGCGCGAACGCCATGTAGGCGCCGATCATGTAGAAACTGCCGTGCGCCAGGTTGATGATCCCCATGATGCCGAAGATCAGCGTGAGCCCGCTGGCAACCAGGAACAGCAGCAGGCCGTACTGGAAGGCGTTGAGGCTCTGGATGAGCAGGATGCCGACGTCCATGGGGCCACCGTTCCTAGAGCTTGCAGCCGCGCGCGGGGTCGGCCAGCTTGCGCACGGCCACCTCGACCACCTTGTTTTCCAGGCCGTCGACGCGGCGCAGGTAGATGTCCTGCACCGGGTTGCCGGCCTTGGACAGCGTGAACGGGCCGCGCGGGCTGTCGACCGTGGCGCCGCGCATGGCCTGGCGGAAGTCCGCCTTCTTGCTGAAGTCGCCTTGCACCGCCGTCAGTCCGGACTGCATCAGTTGGGCCGCGTCATAGCCCTGCACCGCGTACACATCGGGTTGCGCGTTGTAGGTCTTGCTGTAGTCGGCGCGGAAGGCGTTGTCGCGCGGCGTGTTCAGGCCGTCGGCATAATGCAGCGTGGTCAGCAGGCCCTGCGCCGACGCGCCCTGCGCCTGCAGCGTGCCGTCGGTCAGAAAGCCCGAGCCGTACAGCGGAATGGTCTTGTCCAGTCCGGCGGCATGGTAGTCCTGCACGAACTTGACCGCGCCGCCGCCGGCGAAGAAGGTGAACACCATATCGGGCTTGAGCGCGGCGATCTCGGTCAGCAGCGATTGGAACTCGACATTGGGAAAGGGCAGGCTGAGTTCCTTGACGACCTTGCCACCGGCCTTCTCGAAACCTTCCTTGAAGCCGCCGATGGCCTCGTCGCCGGCCGCGTACTTCCAGGTGATGGTGACCGCCGTCTTGTGGCCGCGCGCCTTGGCCACCGGCCCCATGGCGTAGGCCGGCTGCCAGTTGGTGAACGACGTGCGGAAGATGCCTGGGCCGCACAGCGGTCCGGTGATGGCATTGGCGCCGGCGTTGGTCACGATCAGGGTGGTATCGGCGTCCTTGGCGGCCTTGGCCAGGGCCATGGCGACCCCCGAGTGCACGGTACCGATCAGCACGTCGACCTGGTCGCGCTTGATCAACCGGTTGGCGTTTTCGGCGGCCTTGGAGGGATTGGATTCGTCGTCCACCTTGAAGTATTCGAGTTCGCGCCCGCCGAGCTTGCCGCCCTGCTCGGCCACATACAGCTTGAAGCCGTTCTCGATGGCGTTGCCGAGCGCGGCGTAGGTGCCGCTATAGGGCAGCATGAAACCGACTTTGAGCTTGTCGGCGGCCAGGGCGCCGCTTGCGGCCAGCATCAGCGCCGCGCCTAGCGCGGCCCGGGTCAGGGCGTGGGTCATGGTGGAGTCTCCGTGCTTGTCATGGGCTGCCGGTGGGGCGGCCGGGTTGGTCCAGCGCGCCGACGAAGCCGGCGATGGCCTGGATAACGGTGGCGGGCTGGTCCTTGTGCGGCGAGTGGCGGCAGTCGGGAATCTCCAGCAATTGCGTCTGCGGCGCGGCGCGGCGGATGCCGCGTATCTGTTCGAGCGTGCCGTACTCGTCGTCCACGCCCTGCATCGCCAGCACCGGGCAAATGATGCGCGGCAAGTGTTCTTCAATGTTCCAGCGTCGGAAGGCGGGGTCCAGCCAGGCGTCGTTCCAGCCGCAAAAGGCCGAATCGACATCATCGTGATGGCGCGCCAGCCGAGCGCGCAGCTCCGTGTCCCGGTAGGCCTGGCGCGCCTGTTCGATGTGCGCCACGGTACGGTCCTCGACGAAGATGTGCGGCGCCGCCACCACCACGCCCGCCACCGCGCCGGGATGCATGGCGGCGTAAAGCAGGGCAATGGAGCCGCCATCGCTGTGGCCGAACAGGATGGGCCGGTCCCGTTTGGCATCGATGCCGAGCGCGGCGAGCAGTGTCGGCAGCACCTCAAGCGCCTCGTGGTGCATGAAGTCGACGGGACGCTTTTCACCGGCGGCCAGCGGCGTGGAGCGACCGTAGCCACGGCGCGAATAGACCAGCCCGCGGCAGCCGGCGGCTTCGCAGGCCTGCCGCGGCCAGTCCTTCCACATGGATACGGACCCCAGGCCTTCGTGCAGGAACACCAGCAGCGGCGCGTCCTGGCGCGATGCCTTGATCCATTGGTATTCCAGGCGCAGGTGGCGGCCCGGCGTGTGTACGTCGGCAAGGGCGGTGGGTTCGGGCACGGGCACGGCGCTCATGGCGTGACCTGTTCAAGCTGCCGCAGGCGGAAGCGCTGGATCTTGCCGGTGGCGGTCTTGGGCAGTTCGTCCGTGAAGTCGATCTGGCGCGGGTACTTGAAGGGCGCCAGGTGCTGCTTGACGTAGCGCTGCAGGTCGGCGCCGGTGTCCGCGTCGGGCGCGTAGCCCGGGCGCAGCACCACATAGGCCTTGGTCTTGACCAGTCCGTCGTGATCGGGAACGCCGATCACCGCCGCTTCCAGCACCGCCTCGTGCTGCACCAGCACGTTCTCGACCTCCACCGGCGACACGTACTGGCCGCTGACCTTGATCATGTCATCGCTGCGGCCGGCATAGGTGTAGTAGCCGTCGGCATCGCAAATGTACTTGTCGCCGCTCTTGAGCCAGTCACCCAGGAAGCATTGGCGCGTCTTGTCGCGATTGTTCCAGTACATCAGCGCGGCGCTGGGGCCCTTGATGTAGAGGTCGCCAATGGCGCCGGCGGCCACCGGCGCGCCATTGTCGTCGCGCAATTGCACTTCATAGCCGGGCACGGGCTTGCCGGTGGTGCCATAGCGCAGTTGGCCGGCTCGGTTCGACAGGAAAATGTGCAGCATCTCGGTCGAACCGATGCCGTCCAGGATGTCGCAGCCGAAATGGCGCTGGAAGCGCTCGCCGATATCGCGCGGCAAGGCTTCGCCGGCCGAGGTGCAGATGCGCATCGCCACCTGCTCGCGCGGCGGCAGATCGGGCGCGGCCAGCATGCTGGCGTACAGCGTCGGCACGCCATAGAACACGGTGGGGCGGTGCCGCACGAGGCGCTGGAACACCGCTTGGGGCGTCGGCCGCTCGGCCATCAGCACGACGGTGGCGCCGACCGACAGCGGGAACGTCAGGCCGTTGCCCAGGCCGTAGGCGAAGAACAGCTTGGCGGCCGAGAACGCCACGTCATCCTCGCGGATGCCCAGCACCGGCTTGGCATACAGTTCGGCGGTATGCCACAGATTGCCATGGGTGTGCACCACGCCCTTGGGCTTGCCGGTCGAGCCGGACGAATACAGCCAGAAGGCGATTTCGTCGGACAGCGTGCGCGCGGCCGGCGCCAGGGGGGCGGCCGCCAGCAGCGGTTCGAGCGCGAGCGCGCCGTCCGCCAGGGCATTCCCCGGCCGCGACACCACCAGGTGTTCGACTTCGCCCGGGGCCAGGGCCAGCGCCGCCCGCAGCGTCGGCAGCAGCGCGTCCGAGACGAACGCGGCGCGCACGCGGCTGTGATCCAGGATGTAGGCGTAATCGTCGGCCGTCAGCAGGGTGTTGACGGCCACCGGCACGACGCCGGCATGCAGCGCGCCCAGGAAGACCACCGGCCAGTCGGCAGTGTCCTGCATCAGCAGCAGGATGCGTTCCTCGCGCCGCAGCCCCAACTGGCGCAGTGCGCCCGCCATGCGCGCCACGCGCTCGGCCAGTTGGCCATAGGTGATCTGGCCGGTGTCGTCGATGTAGGCGGGCTTGGCGGCGCGCGGCGCGTTCAAGGCGGCCAGGTGGCTGGCGAAATTCAGTTCGGTGGGGCAGGCGTTCACGGTTGTCTCCTGGTGTCCTGGCGGATGGTCGCCGTGGCCGCGGTCGCGAGCCTTATGCAGCTCGTCAGGGGGGGGCGGCTCGGCGTGCGCGCGCGTCAGCCGGCGCCGGGGGCGGGCCTGCGGCGCGGGTCGCCGCCAGGGCGTGACGGGGGTGGGGGCAGGGGATTCATGCGCGCGTGAACTCGATGGCGCCGCCCGGCAGCAGATAGAGGACCAGGGCGCGGCCCTGCGTCACCGTGGGACGGTGGGCGCTGCCGGGTCCGTAGACCAGCCAGCCGGCGCCATGGCCGTCGAAGCGGGCGTCGGCGGTCAACGGCATGATCATGTCGATCTCGCCATTCGGGTGGGCGTGGTGCGGGCCGGCCAGGTCGTCCATGTCGACCACGTCGACCGAGCAGCCCGCGAGATCCTCGGCGGGCTTGATGACGCGGCCATAGCGGATGCCGCCGCCTTCGCGGTTGCACATCCAGCCGTCGGCCACGCCTTGCCTACAGGTGGCGAAGATGTCCGCGTACAGGGCGCTGCCGGGGCCGGCCTCGGCATTCAGCCGCTGTTGCAGGGCGGCGTCGAGCGCCTGGCCGGCCATCAGGCCCGTCACCTGGCGCATCAGCGCGTGGAATCGTTCTGGCGTGCTCACCCTGTCTCCTCCTATACACTGTCGGCGCTTCAGCGGCGGATGCAATCCAATGCTGTTTTGCGGCACCTGACACACTGTTGAAGCTATGGAAGGAAAAATAGTGCTTCCATTGATGTGGGTCAAGCACTATAGTGCATAAATCGGGTGTTATCAGGGTTTTTGCGGAGTCAGCTACACCATGAACCAAGCGCTAGAAGACGCGGCGCCAACCGAACCCAGGCGGGAAGCCTTCCTGGTGGCATTGGGCGAGCGGGTGCGCCGCCTGCGGGCCATCCGCGGCATGACGCGCAAGGGGTTGTCGCAGGTGACCGGCGTGTCCGAGCGGCATCTGGCCAACCTCGAGCACGGCGTGGGCAATGCCTCGATCCTGGTGCTGCTGCAGATCGCCCGTGCCTTCAACTGCGCGCTGGCCGAGCTGGTGGGCGATGTCACCACCGAATCGCCCGACTGGCTGCTGATCCGCGAACTGCTCAGCGGCCGCACCGAATCCGATCTGCAGCGTGCGCGCGAGGCGCTGACCCAGTTGTTTGGCGTGGGCGCCGGCGCGCAACGGCCCAACCGCACCCAGCGTATCGCGCTGATCGGCCTGCGCGGCGCCGGCAAGTCGACGCTGGGCCAGATGCTGGCCGATGACCTTGGCTACCCGTTCGTCGAGTTGAACCGCGAGATCGAGCGCGTGGCCGGCTGCAGCATTCTCGAAATCCATAATCTGTACGGCCCCAATGCCTACCGCCGCTATGAACGCCGCGCGCTGGAAGAAGCGGTGCAGATCTATCCGGAAATGGTGCTGGCCACGCCTGGCGGGCTGGTGTCCGAACCCGCCACCCTCAACCTGTTGCTGGCGCACTGCTACACGGTGTGGCTGCGCGCCACGCCCGAGGAGCACATGGGCCGGGTGATGGCGCAGGGTGACTTCCGTCCCATGTCCGGCAACAACGAAGCCATGGCGGACCTCAAGCGCATCCTGGCCGGGCGCGAGGCGTTCTACGCCAAGGCCGACCTGACCTGGGTCACCAGTCACCTTGAGGTACAGGAAAGCTTCGCCGGCCTGCGCGCGCAGGTGCGCAAGGCTTGCGGCCTGCCGCTGTAACGTTCGAGGCCTGCGCCGGCCGCCAGGCCGCCCCGCATCGGGGCGGCCTTTTCTTTGGCGTGGCGCTGGCGCCGCGACGCCCGCGCTGAGCGGCAAGGGGGCTGCATTGGCGGGTACCGCCGCGTGAGCGCGCGACCTGCACTTTTATGCATCTTTTGCTTGACGCTGATTTTCGCCTGCACTAATATGCATAATAATTCATGTCGTGCAGTATTTTTCCTGTCAGGTTAGGGCATTAGGAGACAAGCGATGAGCAGCACCGCCAGCAAGGTCGACTTTCGGACCGATCCCACCCAGTACCGCCATTGGCGTCTGTCGTTCGATGGCCCGGTCGCCACGCTGGCGATGGACGTGGCCGAAGACGGTGGCCTGCGCCCCGGCTACAAGCTCAAGCTCAATTCCTACGACCTGGGCGTGGACATCGAGCTGCACGACGCGCTGCAGCGCATCCGTTTCGAGCATCCGGAAGTGCGCAGCGTGGTCGTCACCAGCATGAAGGACCGCATCTTCTGTTCGGGCGCCAATATCTTCATGCTGGGCCTGTCCTCGCATGCCTGGAAGGTCAACTTCTGCAAGTTCACCAACGAAACCCGCAATGGCATCGAGGACTCCAGCCGCCACGGCGGCCTGAAGTTCATCGCCGCGCTCAACGGCGCCTGCGCCGGCGGCGGCTACGAGCTGGCCCTGGCCTGCGACGAGATCCTGCTGGTCGACGATCGCTCGTCTTCGGTCGCGTTGCCCGAAGTGCCGCTGCTGGGCGTGCTGCCGGGCACCGGCGGCCTGACCCGCGTCACCGACAAGCGCCGCGTGCGCCACGATCACGCCGACATCTTCTGCACCCTGGTCGAAGGCGTGCGCGGCCAGCGCGCCAAGGACTGGCGCCTGGTCGATGACGTGGTCAAGCCGGCGCAGTTCGAGGCCGCGGTGCGCGAGCGCGCGCTGGCGCTGGCCGAGGGCAGCAGCCGCCCTGCCGGCGAGGCCGGCGTGGCGCTGACGCCGTTGGCGCGCGAGGAAAGCGCCGATGCCCTGTGCTACCGCTACGTCGAGGTGCAACTGGATCGCGCCAAGCGCCAGGCCACCTGGACGGTTCGCGCGCCGCAGGGGCCGGTGGAAACCGAACTGGCCGACATCGTGGCCGCCGGCGCGGCCTGGTGGCCGTTGCAGATGGCGCGCGAACTGGATGACGCCATCCTGTCGCTGCGCACCAATGAACTCGACGTCGGCACCTGGATCTTCAAGACCGAGGGCGACGCGCAGGCCGTGCTGGCCGCCGACGCCGCGCTGCAACGCCACGCCGATCACTGGTTCGTGCGCGAGACCGCCGGCCTGCTGCGCCGCACGCTGGCGCGCCTGGATGTGACCTCGCGCAGCCTGTTCGCGCTGGTCGAACCGGGCTCGTGCTTTGCCGGCACCTTGCTCGAACTGGCGCTGGCCGCCGACCGCAGCTACATGCTGGACAGCGACGGCGAAGGATACGACGCGGCCCAACTGATCGTCGGCGAGGCCAACTTCGGCGCCTACCCGATGGTCAACGGCCAGAGCCGCCTGCAACGCCGCTTTTACGAGGAAACGGCGCCGCTGGAAGCGGTGCGGGCCCGCGCCGGCCAGCCGCTGGCCGCGCGCGACGCGCTGGCATTGGGCCTGGTGACCTACGCACCCGACAGCATCGACTGGGACGACGAAGTGCGCATGATGCTGGAAGAGCGCCGCGCGCTGTCGCCCGACGCCCTGACCGGCCTGGAAGCCAACCTGCGCTTCGGCGGCCGCGAAACCATGGAAACCCGCATCTTCGGCCGCCTGACGGCGTGGCAGAACTGGATCTTCAATCGGCCCAACGCGGCGGGCGAGAAGGGCGCGCTCAAGCTGTACGGCAAGGGCGAACAGGCCGCGTTCGACTGGAACCGCGTCTAGCGCGGCCATCCGCGGCAAATCCCGAGACATGGCGCCGGCCCGCGCAGCGCGGCCGCCGCCCCAAGACCCGACGCCGCCCCGACGCGGCCGTCCATCCAGGAGCAGAGACAATGTCAGGCATCAACTACAGCGACAAGATCCCCAATAACGTCAACCTGTCCGGCGACCGCACCCTGCAGCGCGCGCTGGAACACTGGCAGCCCAACTACCTGCAATGGTGGCAGGACATGGGCCCGGATGGCTCGCATGGCTTCGACGTCTACCTGCGCACCGCCGTCAGCGTCGAGCCCGATGGCTGGGCCCACTTCAACCATGTGCGCATGCCCGACTACCGCTGGGGCATCTTCCTGGCGCCGCAGGACGGCCAGCGCAAGATCCACTTCGGCGAGAACATGGGCCGCGACGTGTGGCAGGACGTGCCGGGCGAACACCGCGCCAACCTGCGCCGCATCATCGTCACGCAGGGCGACACCGAGCCCGCCTCGATCGAGCAGCAGCGCCACCTGGGCCTGACCGCGCCGTCGCAGTACGACCTGCGCAACCTGTTCCAGATCAACGTCGAGGAAGGCCGCCACCTGTGGGCCATGGTCTACCTGCTGCATCGCTACTTCGGCCGCGACGGCCGCGAGGAGGCCGACGCGCTGCTGCAGCGCACCTCCGGCGATTCGGACAACCCGCGCATCCTCGGCGCCTTCAACGAGAAGACGCCGGACTGGCTGGCGTTCTACATGTTCACCTACTTCACCGACCGCGACGGCAAGTTCCAGTTGTGCGCGCTGGCCGAATCCAGCTTCGACCCGCTGGCCCGCACCACCAAGTTCATGCTGACCGAGGAAGCGCACCACATGTTCGTGGGCGAATCCGGCATCTCGCGCGTGATCCAGCGCACCTGCGAAGTGATGAACCAGTTGAAGACCGACGACCCCGCCGCCGTGCGCGCCGCCGGCGTCATCGACCTGCCGACGATCCAGCGCTACCTGAACTTCCACTACAGCGTCACCATCGACCTGTTCGGCGCCGACCAGTCGTCCAACGCCGCCATCTTCTACGGCTCGGGCCTGAAGGGCCGCTACGAAGAGAGCAAGCGCAACGACGACCACCAGCTCAAGAACGACACCTACCGCGTGCTGTCGGTCGACAACGGCAGGCTGCGCGAGATCGAGGTGCCGATGCTGAACGCACTGAACGAAGTGCTGCGCGATGACTTCATCCGCGACTCGGTGGCCGGCATCGGCCGCTGGAACAAGGTCATCGAAAAGAGCGGCATCGCCTTCCGCCTGCAGGTGCCGCACAAGGCGTTCAACCGCCAGATCGGCACGCTGGCCGGCATCCGCATGTCGCCCGAGGGCGAGATCCTGTCCGAAGCGCAATGGCAGGCGTATCGCCACCAATGGTTGCCCACGCCCGAAGACCGCGAGTTCGTGGCTTCGCTGATGGGCCGCGTGACCGAGCCCGGCAAGTTCGCCAACTGGATCGCGCCGCCGGTCATGGGCATCAATCGCCAGCCCGTGAACTTCGAGTACGTTCGTTTCAACTAAGGCCTTGCGGTGGCGCCTGGCGCCGCCGCCCCGCGCATTCGGATGACCGTGATGAACGCAGCCCTGCCCGTAGAAGTCCTGAAGCAGCATCTGATCGATCCCGAGATCTGCATCCGCTGCAACACCTGCGAAGAAACCTGTCCGATCGACGCGATCACGCACGACAGCAACAACTACGTGGTCGACCCGGATATCTGCAACGGCTGCATGGCCTGCGTGCCGCCGTGCCCGACCGGCTCGATCGACAACTGGCGGCTGGTGGCGCGCGCCGAAGCGTACTCGTTGCAGGACCAGTTGGGCTGGGACGAACTGCCGCGCGAGCAGCCGCTGCCGGATGCGGCTGCGCAGGCCCAGGCCGATGCGACCGGGGAAGCGGCGCCCGCCCTCATCGCCGCCGCGCCGTCCGTCAGCCCCGGCGCCAGCGTGCCGCCGTGGTCCGCCGCGCATCCCTACGTCAACCTCTACACCCACAAGACGCCGGTGACCGCCACCGTGGTCGGCAACTACCGTGTCACGGGCGCCGACACCGACAGCGACATCCATCACATCGTGCTGGACTTCGGCGAGCTGCCGTTCCCGGTGCTGGAAGGCCAATCGATCGGCATCCTGCCGCCCGGCACCGACGCCCAGGGCCGGCCGCACCACGCGCGCCAATACTCATTGGCCAGTCCCCGCGACGGCGAGCGCGCCGGCTACAACAACCTGTCGTTGACGGTCAAGCGCGTCACCGAAGACCACCAGGGCCAGCCGGCGCACGGCGTTTGTTCCAACTACTTGTGCGACCTGGCCAGGAACGACACCGTGCAGGTGATCGGGCCGTTCGGCCATACCTTCCTGATGCCGAACCATCCGCGCGCCAATCTCGTCATGATCTGTACCGGCACCGGTTCGGCGCCGATGCGCGCGATGACCGAGCGCTACCGGCGCCGCATCGAGACCGGCGAGAATGGCCGCCTGATGCTGTTCTTTGGCGCCCGCACCGAGCGCGAACTGCCGTACTTCGGCCCGCTGATGAAGCTGCCGCGCGATTTCATCGACATCAACCTGGCGCTGTCGCGCGAAGCCGGCCAGCCCAAGCGCTACGTGCAGGACCTGATCCGCGAGCGCGCCGCCGACATGCGCGGCCTGCTGGCCGATCGCAACACCTGCATCTACGTCTGTGGTCTGAAGGGCATGGAAGTCGGCGTGCTGGACGCCCTGCGCGACGTGACGGTGCAAGCGGGGCAGGATTGGACTATCCTGCACGATGTGTTGCGCCGCGAGGGGCGGCTGCACTTCGAGACCTATTGAGAGGGCGACAGGTATCCTGGGCGTCCCTGAACGGTCCGCCACGCCAGGGGAAGTCCACCAATGAAGTTCGCTGATTTCAAGGACGGCATGCTGATCAAGGCCGGTCCGGTCACCATCACGGAAGCCGAAATCCTCGAGTTCGCCCGCAAGTACGATCCGCAGTGGTTCCATACCGATCTCAAGCGCGCTTCCGAAGGCCGTTGGGGCGGCCTCATCGCCAGCGGCTGGCACACCTGCGCGCTGGCCATGCGCATGGCGGTGGACGCCGCGCTGCATGATTCCGAATCGTTCGGCTCGCCCGGCCTGGGCGAAGTGCGCTGGCGCACGCCGGTGCGGCCGGGCGACCAACTGCGCCTGGAGGCCCGCGTGCAGGGCGCGCGCACCTCGTCCTCGCGCCCCGACCTGGGCATCATCACCTGGGCCTGGACAGTGATCAACCAGCACGACGAAGCCGTGCTGGAACTGGATGCGACCAGTCTGTTCGACCTGTCGGGAGACTGACCACGGCGGCCGCCTAGGGCCGCCGCATCGCCTTCAGGATGGCCACGCCCTCCGGGCCCGCCGCCGCTTCCCATTGCCTGACCGAATCCGCCGCCGCTTCCTTCAGCGCGCGGCGCACCGGCGTCGGCACGGCAGTGTCTATGGCCACGCCGTTCTTGCGCATATTGGCGTAGTTCTGCTGCAACCGGCCTTCGATGCGCTTCCACTGTTCCGCTTCGGTCTGCGCGGCGGCCTGGTCGATGGCCTTGCGCGACTTGGCGTCCAGGGCCTGGTAGGCCCGCAGGTTCATGGTGGCGATCGAGACCGGCATGGCGTAGTTGATCTCGGCAAAGTGGGGCAGGTGCTGCCACAGCTTGCGGCCGGCGCCGCCATCGCCCGATGACAACACTGCGTTGACCTCGCCCGAGGCGATGCGCGGCATCGCATCGGCGAACGAGATGTTCCGCGCCTGCGCCCCGGCCTTGCGCAGCACATCCTGCGAGGTGGCGTCGTAAGTGCGGATGCTCAGTGCCTTCAGGGCCGCCACGCTGTCGACCTTGTCCTTGGACCAGATGCCGGAGGCGGGCCAGGGCGTGGTGTAGAGCAGCTTCTGGCCGTGCGCGGCCAGCAGCTTTTCGTAGGCCGGACGGGCAGACTTGTTCAAGGCCCGCGCCTTGGACAGCGAATCGGCCAGGAACGGCAGCGACGACACGCCGAACAACGGATACCGGGCAGCGAGCGCCCCGGCGAAAGCATCGCCGGCATCGACCTTGCGCGCCTCGACCGCGTCGATCATGTCGCCCGATTTGATGCCCTTGGCGGCATCGAAGCTGGCATCGATGACGACCTTGCCGGCGCTCTTGCTGCGGACCAGATCGGCAAAGGTGGACAAGCCCTGGCCCGGCATCGACGTGGCCGGGTACTCGGTGGTCATGGTGAGGGTGGTGGCGGCGAATGCGCCGTGGCTGGCGAAAGCGATGACGATGCCGGCCCACAGGCGGCGGGGGGAACTGCCAAGCATGCGCGACTCCTGGTCGTGACGAGAAATCCGGGGTCGGGCAGGCGGATGCAGCGGGCCGGCGCCAGGCCATTTGCACGTAGCGTAAGGCATGGCCCGCGCAAGGGCTAGCTCCTGATAACCCTGATGCGCATGACCCCTTGAATGCCCTGGCCCGCCAAGCCGGCGCGACGCTGCTTCAGAGCTTCAGACTGGCGCTCAGACCATACGCGCGTGGATCGCTCCACGCGCTCGTCGCCATAGCCCTGCCAGCCGCCCAGCGGCTCCAGCAACATGCGATCCAGCATCTCCCTGCGCTCCTGATGGCAAATTCCCGCCATCAAGAATACGAAAACTACCCCTCCACGCTATTGCGCGATGAACCAAAAAAAAACGCCCCTCGAAAGGGGCGTCAACGTTTCGCCATGGCGGCGAACCGCGCGTCGGGAGCAGAGCCGGGCCCCCTTCGCGCAGCGAACTGCAAATCAATAGAAGGCCTGGATGCCGGTCTGCGCGCGGCCCAGGATCAGGGCGTGCACGTCGTGGGTGCCTTCGTAGGTGTTGACCACTTCCAGGTTCACCAGGTGGCGGGCCACGCCGAACTCGTCGGAGATGCCGTTGCCGCCCAGCATGTCGCGGGCCAGGCGGGCGATGTCCAGCGCCTTGCCGCACGAATTGCGCTTCATGATCGAGGTGATCTCGACCGCGGCGGTGCCTTCGTCCTTCATGCGGCCCAGGCGCAGGCAGCCCTGCAGCGCCAGCGTGATCTCGGTCTGCATGTCGGCCAGCTTCTTCTGGATCAGTTGGTTGGCGGCCAGCGGGCGGCCGAACTGCTTGCGGTCCAGGGTGTACTGGCGGGCAGTGTGCCAGCAGGCTTCGGCGGCGCCGACCGCGCCCCAGGCGATGCCGTAGCGGGCCGAGTTCAGGCAGGTGAACGGACCCTTCAGGCCCGACACGCCGGGCATCATCTGGTCGTCGGACACTTCAACTTCGTCCATGACGATTTCACCGGTGATCGAGGCGCGCAGGCCGACCTTGCCGTGGATGGCGGGGGCGGTCAGGCCCTTGGTGCCCTTGTCGAGGATGAAGCCGCGGATCTTGCCATCGAACTCGCCGCCCACGCACTTGGCCCACACCACGAACACGTCGGCGATGGGCGAGTTGGTGATCCACATCTTGTTGCCCGTCAGCTTGTAGCCGTCGGCGGTCTTGACCGCGCGCGTTTCCATGCCGCCGGGGTCGGAACCGTGGTTGGGTTCGGTCAGGCCGAAGCAGCCGATCCATTCGCCGCGGGCCAGCTTGGGCAGGTACTTCTGCTTCTGCGCTTCGCTGCCGAATTCGTTGATGGGCACCATCACCAGCGACGACTGCACGCTCATCATCGAGCGGTAGCCGGAGTCGATGCGCTCGACTTCACGGGCGATCAGGCCGTAGCTGACGTAGTTCAGGCCGGCGCCGCCGTATTCGGCGGGGATGGTGGCGCCCAGCAGGCCCAGCTCGCCCATTTCCGAGAAGATTTCCGGGTCGGTCTTTTCGTTGCGGAAGGCGTTCAGCACGCGCGGGGCCAGCTTGTCCTGCGAGTAGGCGTGGGCGGCATCGCGCACCATGCGTTCTTCTTCGGTGAGCTGCTGGTCCAGCAACAGGGGATCTTGCCAATGGAACGAGGGATTCGAGGACATGCTGGGTCTCCGCTATGGATTTCCGTTTTCGGAATCTGGAAAGTTTAAACCTAAAATAATTGGCGCGGCAACCCGGGTTTACGCGACGCGCGCGGGCGCGCCGTGGTGGGTTGCCGCCGCCTCGGGATCAGTGCTGGGCCTTGAGCGCCGCGTCGCGGATCTTGTCCAGCGTGGTCGACGGCGTGATGGCCTGCGGGTCGATGAAGCAGTGCAGGATGGCCGGCTTGCCGCTGGCCAGCGCGCGCTCGAACGCCGGGCCGAACTGCTCGTTGGTCTCGACGCGTTCGCCATGGCCGCCGAAGGCGCGGGCGTAGTCGGCGAAGTCAGGGTTCTTCAGTTCGGTGGCGGACACGCGGCCGGGGTAGTGCTTTTCCTGGTGCATGCGGATGGTGCCGTACATGCCGTTGTCGACCAGCACCACGATGATGGGCAGGTCGTACTGCACGGCGGTGGCGAATTCCTGGCCGTGCATCAGGAAGCAGCCGTCGCCGGCGAAGCAGACCACGGTCTTGTCGGGCCAGACGCGCTTGGCGCCCACGGCGGCCGGCAGGCCGTAGCCCATCGAGCCCGAGGTCGGCGCCAGTTGCGTGCCGAAGCGGGTGAAGCGGTGGAAGCGGTGCAGCCAGGTGGCGTAGTTGCCAGCGCCGTTGGTCATGATGGCGTCGGCCGGCAGCGTCTTTTCCAGATAGGCCATGACCTGGCCCATCTGCAGCGCGCCCGGGGTGGTGACGGTGGTCGGGTCGCTCCACTTCAGGTACGACTCGCGCATGGCCTGAGTGCCGTCGGCCCAGGCCGGCTGGGCGGGGGCCTTCAGGCCGGCCAGCGCCTCGGCGAAGGCGGCGGGCGAGGTGTTGATGGCCAGCGTGGGGCGGTAGACGCGGGCCAGTTCGCCAGCGTCCGGATGCACGTGCACCAGCTTTTGCCTGGGCACCGGGATGTCCAGCAGCGTGTAGGCCTGGCTGGGGTTTTCCGACATGCGGCCGCCGACCAGTAGCACCAGGTCGGCGTCGGCCACGCGCTTGAGCAGGGCCGGGTTGATGCCCAGGCCGACGTCGCCGATGAAACACGGATGGTCGGCCGGGAACAGCATCTGGCGGCGGAACGACACCGCCGTGGGCAGCGCGTGGCGCTGCGCGAAGTCGGCGAACTGCTGCACCGCGCGCGCGTCCCAGCGCGTGCCGCCGAGAATCGCCACGGGGTTGCTGGCCTGGGCCAGCAGTCGTTCCAGGTCGGCCAGTTGGCCGGCGGTGGGGGCGGCGTCGATGACTTCGTAGCGCGGTGCGTCGGCCACCTGCGCGGCCTCGACCAGCATGTCCTCGGGCAGCGCGATCACCACCGGGCCGGGACGGCCCGAGGTGGCGATGTGAAAGGCGCGCGAGATCAGTTCGGGAATGCGCTCGACCTGGTCGATTTCCGTGACCCACTTGGCCTGCGTGCCGAACACGGCGCGGTAATCCATTTCCTGGAAGGCCTCGCGCTCGCGCATGCCGCGCTCGATCTGGCCGACGAACAGGATCATCGGAGTCGAGTCCTGCTTGGCGATGTGCACGCCGGCCAGCGCGTTGGACGCGCCCGGGCCGCGGGTCACCATGCAGATGCCGGGTTCGCCGGTCAGCTTGCCATGGGCGTCGGCCATCATGGCCGCGCCGCCTTCCTGGCGGCAGACCGTGACCTTGATGTCGGCGTCGTGCAGGCCGTCCAGCACCGCCAGGTAGCTCTCGCCGGGAACGCAGAAAACGTGTTTGACGCCTTGGGCGACGAGCTGGTCGACCAGGATGTGGCCGCCGAGGCGGGATGCTTGCTGGGACATGGTGGGTGTCAGGATGAGCCGAGAATAGGACATCCGAGCATAATGTTCCTTGATCGCACAAAGCAATTGATAAAATTGCACAATCTATTGATTCGCCGGCACGACCCGGCGGAACGGCCCGGGCCGCGTCGCCGTTGGCGCTGCCGGGCGGTCCCGCATTCCTGGCCGGTATTTCGCGTCCCATGAGAAACGGCATCCCCAATCTGAGCGCCCTGCAGGCGTTCGAGGCCTCGGCCCGCCTGGGCAGCTTTTCGCGCGCCGCCGAAGAACTGTCGCTGACCCATAGCGCCGTCTACCGCCAGGTGGCCAGCCTCGAGGCGCGGCTCGGCGTGCAACTGTTCACGCGGGTGCGGCGGCGCATCGTGCTGACCGACCCTGGCGCCGAATATGCGGGGCGCATCCGTCACCACCTGGACCAGATCGAGAAGGACACGTTCGGCCTGGTCAGCCGCACCGGCATGGGCCGCAGCGTCCACATCGCCGTGGTGCCGACGCTGGCCACCACCTGGCTGATCCCGCGGCTGGCGGATTTCCAGCGGGCGCAGCCGGACATCACCGTCAGCCTGTCGGTGCGGACCCTGCCGTTCCAGTTCAAGGACCAGCCGTTCGACGGCGCGGTCTACCACGGCGACACCCTGTGGCCCGGCACCCAGGGCGTCTTGCTGTTTCCCGAGCGCGAACTGGTGCCGGTCTGCGCGCCCGGGCTGATGGCCGGTGTTTCCGAGGCCGGCATGGGGGCGCTGGCCGGCATGACCCATCTGCACCTGAGTTCGCGGCCCGATGCCTGGCGCCAGTGGTATGGCGCCAACAACTACCTGTACGGCCCGCAGGCCGCGGGCGGTCCGCGCTATGAGTTGTTCACCATGGTGATGGCGGCGGTGCAGGCCGGCCTGGGCGTGGGCCTGATGCCACGCTTCCTGGCGCAGCCGGCGCTGGACCAGGGCTCGCTGGTGATGCCGGTGCCGCAGTCGCTGACGGTGAGCCAGGGCTATTACTTCGGCTATCCGCAACGCAGCGAGCGCTCCGAGGCGCTGAAGCTGTTCGAGGCCTGGCTCAAGTCGGCCGCCGCGGCGGTGGCGGGGCGCTGACTCCGCGCCGCCGTAGAATGAGCCCCGTTGCCGGCGTCCTGCCGGCCCGCCTGCCGCCGGCCGGCGTTCCCGACGCATTGCCTCCGCCCCATGTCCGACTCCCGTGCTCCGCTCGCCTCCCAGGCCGATATCGACGCCTTCATCGACACCGTCTGGCTCGAAGACGGCCTGTCGGCCAATACGCTGGCGGCGTACCGGCGCGACCTGACCGGTTTCGCGCGCTGGCTGGAAGACCCCGAGGCCTACGCCCGCGAGATGGCCGACCGCTACGGCGAAGCGGCTCCGTCCCCGGCCGCGCCGGCCGGCCGCGCCAAGGTGCTGACCGAGGCGGGCAAGGCCGACATCGAGGCCTGGTTCGCCTTCCGGCACGAAGAGACCCGCGCCACCACCGCCAACCGGCGCCTGGCGGCGTTGCGGCGCTTTTTCGCCTGGGCCCTGCGCGAGCACCGCGCCGCGCAGGACCCCTGCCTGACCCTGGTGGCCGCCAAGCAGCCCCCGCGCCTGCCCAAGACGCTGTCCGAACAACAGGTCGACGCCTTGCTGCGCGCGCCCGATCTGACCCAGGCGCGCGGCCTGCGTGACCGCGCCATGCTGGAAACGCTGTACGCCACCGGCCTGCGGGTGTCCGAACTGGTCGGCCTGCGGGCGCTCGACGTCAGCCTGGACGAGGGCGTGGTGCGCGTGGTGCAGGGCAAGGGCGGCAAGGATCGGCTGGTGCCGCTGGGCGCGGAGGCGGCGCACTGGATCGACCGCTACCTGAAGACCGCGCGCCCCGAACTGGGCGCCGGTCGCGTCAGCGATGCGCTATTCATCACCGCGCGCACCGAGGCCATGTCGCGCCAGGCTTTCTGGCAATTGGTCAAGAAGTACGCGGTGCTGGCGGGGGTGCACGCGCCGTTGTCGCCGCACGTGCTGCGCCATGCCTTCGCCACGCACCTGCTGAACCACGGCGCCGACCTGCGCGTGGTGCAGATGCTGCTGGGCCACGCCGACATCTCCACCACGCAGATCTATACCCATGTGGCCCGCGAGCGCCTGAAGGCATTGCACGCCGCGCACCATCCGCGCGGTTGACCCCCGCCGTTTGCGCGCCTGCGCCGGCCTGCCTACACTTTTGCCTTCGTCTTTCCTGCCTCCTGCCATGAGCAAAGCCCGCCACGTCTCCGAAACGCCCGCCACCCAGTTCCTCAAGCAGCACAAGGTGGTTTACACCGAGCACACCTACGACTACATCGACCATGGCGGCGCCGGCGAGGCCGCGCGCCAGCTCGGGCTCGATCCACACGCGGTGGTCAAGACGCTGGTGATGGAAGACGAAGCGGCCAGACCGCTGATCGTGGTGATGCATGGCGACCGCGAAGTCTCCACCAAGAACCTGGCGCGCCAGGCCGGACTGAAGAAGGTCGAACCGTGCAAGCCCGAAGTCGCGCAGCGCCATTCCGGTTATCAGGTGGGCGGCACCTCGCCGTTCGGCACGCGCAAGAGGATGCCGGTGTGGGTCGAGGCCGAAGTGCTGCAATACCCGGTCGTCTACATCAACGGCGGCCGCCGCGGCTATCTGGTGGGCATCGACCCGAACGTGCTGGTGAGCCTGCTGGGCGCCAGGCCCGTGACGGTGGCGCTGGAATAGGCGGCCGGCCGCGCGCCGGGATTCCGGCGCATGCGTGCGGGCGTGGCCCGCGCCGCGCGGTATCCCGTTACCACCCGGGGGCGCCTGAGCGGGGGCACAATGGTCGCAGAACACCAAGAACCGGTTGCCCGGTCCCCGGGCGCCGCAGCCGGCGATCCCCCATTCCCAGGAGACAATCATGAGCAAGAGACTGTTGATGCTGGTCGGCGACTATGCCGAAGACTACGAAACCATGGTGCCATTCCAGACGTTGCTGGCAGTGGGCCACACGGTGCATGCGGTCTGCCCGGGCAAGAAGTCCGGCGAGAGCATCGCCACCGCGATTCACGACTTCGAGGGCGCCCAGACCTACAGCGAAAAGCGCGGCCACAATTTCGCCCTGAACTATGACTTCGACCGGGTCGAGGCGGGCTCCTACGATGGTCTGGTGATTCCGGGCGGCCGCGCGCCGGAATACCTGCGCCTGAACGAAAAAGTGCTGGAGATCGTGCGCGCCTTCGATCAGGCGAAAAAGCCGATCGCGGCCGTCTGCCACGGGGCCCAGCTACTGGCGGCCGCCGGCATCCTGGAAGGGCGCACCTGCTCGGCGTATCCGGCGTGCGCGCCGGAAGTGCGGCTGGCCGGGGGCACCTATGCCGAGATCGGCATCGACCAGGCCTATACCGATGGCAACCTGGTGACCGCGCCGGCCTGGCCCGCCCACCCGGCCTGGCTGGCGCAATTCCTGGCCGTGCTCGGCACCAAGATCACGCATTGAGCCGCGCGCGCCGCGTTGCGGCCGTTCAGCGCGCGCGGCTTGCTGCGCACGCCGGCGCCTGGTGCCTACT
>NZ_JCBANN010000071.1:0-24841 GCF_059761975.1 Achromobacter sp. 46006 | reverse complement strand
CGCATGGCCTGCGCCAGCGGCTGGCGCGGGGCGAGGACCTGCCGGGTTTCGGCCATCACCTCTATCCCGCCGGCGATCCGCGCGCCAGCGCCCTGCTGGCGCGGATACTGCCGCGGCGCCCCGAGTGGCAGGCATTGATCGAACAGGCCTTCGAGCTGTCGGGACAGCGGCCCTCGGTGGACTTCTCGCTGGTGGCGGTGCGGCGCCATCTGGGCCTGCCGCCGGGCGCGGCCTTCGGCCTGTTCGCGCTGGGACGCTCGATCGGCTGGCTGGCGCACGGGCTGGAGCAGCGCGCCAGCCCCGATTTGATCCGGCCGCGCGCGGCCTATACCGGGATTCATCCGGACGCGGCGTAGCGGCGGCGCGTCAGGCCTTGGACAAGGTCACCTGGCCGAACGTCATCCAGACGTGGGCGGTGTTAGAGGCCTGCGCGCGGTACGAGCCGCTGGCCTCGCCCAGCCGCATGGCGACGGCGGTGAATTCCCAGGCCAGGGCATCGTCGCACGGCACCTTGCGGTGGGTGTATGCCTCCAGGCCATGGGCCTGGCCGAAGGCCAGCGCCAGTTGGGCGTGTTCGGCCAGGCCGGCCGGCACCGACGGATGATCCCAGCCCCACAGGAAGCTGCCGTCCTCGCTGTTGGAGGTGCCGACGATCTGCACCGGCGCCTGCGCGGTGATCTCGCCGGGCAGCCGGAATACGATCAGGCCGCTGTCCATGTCCACGGACCATTGCTCGGCCTGGTCCAGGTGCCAGGTGGCGCAATGCGCCGAGGTGGCGGCCCGCATGCCTTCCAGGCTCTGGGCGATGTAATTGGAAACGTCGAAGGGCTGCGTGGTGTCGGACATGCGGGACTATGCGGGTGATGGAAAGGCGATAGCGTACCCCCAAAGGCCCGCCCGTCGGAGGAGACTGCTGGCGGGCGCGACAATCGGCGCGAGCACCCAGCGGCACGGCGCAGGCTGGCGGCCGGTTCGCATCGCGAACCATTGTCCGCGCTAGCCGGCGTTTGGCGATGCGAAGCGCTGCGCCAATTGGTCGCAATGCCGCGCCAGCAGGGCGGCGTCCACGCCGACGGCCGTGAACAGGCTGCCGGCCGCTATGTAGCGCCGCGCCAGCGTCTCGTCCACTGTCAGCACGCCGGGCGCCTTGCCGGCCTGGCGGATGCGGGCGATGGCGGCTTCGACGGCGGCCACCACGCGCGGGTGGCCGGGCTCGCCCGGATAGCCCAGGCTGGCGGCCAGGTCGGCCGGGCCGATGAAGATGCCGTCCACGCCGTCGACCGCCGCCATGGCCTCCAGTTGCTCCAGCGCTTCGCCGCTCTCGGCCTGGACCAGCAGGCACAATTCGTTTTCGCAGTGCCGCATGTAGTCGGCGACGCGGCCGTAGCGGGTGGCGCGCACTGTGCCGCCGACGCCGCGCACGCCGCGCGGCGCGTAGCGCATGCCGGCCACGGCCTGGCGCGCCTCGTCGGCGTTCTGCACATAAGGCAGCAGCAGGGTCTGTGCGCCGATGTCCAGGTAGCGCTTGATCTGCAGGTTGTCGTTCCAGGTGGGGCGCACCACCGCGTGGGTGGGATAGGTGGCCACCGCCTGTAGCTGCGCCATGACGGTGGGCAGCAGCGCGGGCGAGTGCTCGGTGTCCAGCAGCAGCCAGTCGAAGCCGGAGCCGGCCACCAGTTCAGCGCTGTTGGGGTTGGCCAGCGTGACCCACAGGCCGGTCTGGTGGCGCTGTTCGCGCAGCGCGCGCTTGAAGGGATTGGGGGGAGGTTGCATCGTCGGCCTCGTCAGGAAAAGTGCACCGAGATGCTGCCCAGCGGGCCGTAATCGGCATGGATGGTGTCACCCTTGGCCACCGCCACGGTGCGGGTGAACGAGCCCGCCAGCACGATGTGGCCGGCTTCCAGCCCGGTGTCGTGCGCGGCCAGTTTGTTGGCCAGCCAGACGATGCCCATGGCCGGATGGCCGAGCACCGCGGCCGACACGCCCGATTCCTCGATCACGCCGTTCTTGAGCAGCAGCGCCGCGACCCAGCGCAGGTCGACGTCCAGCGGCTTGACCGGACGGCCGCCCAGGATGATGCCGGCGCAGGCGGCGTTGTCGGCGATGTTGTCGACGATGCGGCGCGGATACTTGCTGCGGCCGTCGATCAGTTCCAGCGCAGGCACCACGTAGTCGGTGGCGTCGAGCACGTCGAACAGCGTCACACCAGGGCCGCGCAGCGGCTTGCCCAGCACGAAGGCCAGTTCGACCTCGACGCGCGGCACGATCAGTTTTTCGGTGGCGATGGTGTCGCCGTCCTGGAAGAACATGGTGTCGAGCAGGTGGCCGTAGTCGGGCTCGTCGATGCCGACGGTGCTTTGCATGGCCTTGGAAGTCAGGCCGATCTTGTGGCCGCGCAGGCGCGCGCCGGCGGCCACCTTGCGGGCGATGTTGATCTGCTGGATGGCGTAGGCGTCGGCGATCTCGATGCCGGGAAAGGCCTGGTCCAGTTGCGTGGTGGGCACGCCGGTGCGTTCGGCCTCGATCAGCAGCGTGGCGGCCTGCTGGCGTTGTGCGTCGTTCAACATGGGGTGTCCTCAGGAGCGCGCGGCCGTTTCGTCGGCCACGGGGTTGGAGAGCGTGCCGATACCGGAGACTTCCACTTCGACCACGTCGCCCGGCTTGAGAAAGCGCGGCGGATCGAAGCGCACGCCGGCGCCGATGGGCGTGCCGGTGGAAATGACGTCGCCCGGCTTGAGCGTGGTCCAGATCGAGATGTAGCGGATCAGTTCGGCGAACGGGAACATCAGGTTGGCGGTGCTGTCGTGCTGGCGCACCTCGCCGTTCACGCGGGTGGTGACCGTCAGCGGCGCTTGTGGATCGAAGGCGTCGGCGCTGACCAGCCACGGGCCCATGGAACCGCTGGCATCCCAGTTCTTGCCCTGCGTCACGTTGAACTTGCCGTGGCGCAGCCAGTCCCGCACCGTGCCTTCGTTCAGGCAGGTCAGGCCGGCGATGTGCGACCAGGCGTGCTCGGCGGCGATGCGGCGGCCGGTCTTGCCGATGACGATGGCGATCTCGCCTTCGTAGTCGAGCTGCTCGGATTCGGGTGGGCGCAGCAGCGGCTGGCCGTGGCCCACGAACGATTCGGGAAAGCGCGGGAACACGCTGGGATATTGCGGCGGCGCGCTGCCGTCCTTGTATTCCTCGTTGCGATGGCCGTAGTTGACGCCCACGCAGATGATCTTGCCGGGGTTGGCAATGGGCGGCAGCAGAGTCAGCTCGGACAGCGGCAGCGTGGCGTCCAGGCGCTCGGCCGCCGCCGCCAGGCGCGGCATGGCGCCCGCAGCCACCGCTGCCTGCAGGTCGGCGTGGCCTTGCCCGCCCAGGTCGACCACGGCGTCGCCGCGCAGCAGGCCGAAGCCGGCGCGGCCCTGATGTTCAAAAGACAGGAATTTCATGCGTCGAATCCAAAGAGGCGGGCCGGGTTGTCGACCAGGATTTTCTTGAGGGTGGCGTCATCGACGGCGTAGCGGACCAGCTGGTCCACCAGGCGGCCTTCGTCGGGCGGCTGCTTGACCGACACCGGGTGCGGCCAGTCGCTGCCCCAGACCACGCGCTCCGGGTTGGCGGCGATCAGCGCCTGCGCCAGCGGCACCACGTCGTCCCAGGGTGGGCCGCTGCGCGACAGTTTTTCGGTCAGTGACAGCATCACCCAGAAGTTGCCGCGCGCCAGCAGCTCGACCAGTTTGCGGCGGGTGGGGTCGGCGGCGCCGGCAGCGGGGTCGGCACGGCCCATGTGATCGAGCAGCACCGGGATGTCCAACCGCTCGAATTGCGCCGCCTGCGCCATCATGCCGTCGGGCTCGGGCTGGAACTTGGCATACCAGCCCAGTTCGCGGATGCGGGCGATGGCGCGCTCGAACACGGCCGGCTCCATGCTGATGCCCAGGCCTTGGCGCGTGAAGCGCGCGCCGCGCACGCCGGCGTCGTGCAGCCGGGCGATGTAGGCATCGTCGCGCTCGGCCAGCACCGCCGCGTTGGCGCAGCCGCGATAGCCGGGGCCAGCGGCGGCCAGGCCGTCCAGCACCACCTGGTGGTCGGCGCCATAGGTGGTGGCCTGGACGATGACGCCGCGCTCGATGCCCAGCAGGCGGTGCAGGCCCAGCGCGGTCTCGATGGTGGCGCTGGGCATCTCATACGCAGCGCCGGGACGCACGGGATACCGGTCGGCGGGGCCGAACACGTGGAACTGGCTGTCGCAGGCGCCCGGCGGCAGGCGCCGCGCGGGCGCGGTGGGATGCGGGTTGAAGGGCAGGTATTGCGGCATGTCGTTCCTTCAGTCCAGCACGGCGACGAAGTCGCATTCGATCAGCTTGTCGCCGTCCAGGTCGGCCTGCATGGTGTGGCGCGCGGGCCGGTCGGCGGGGTCGGGGAAGGCGCGCAGCCAGACGGCGTTGAGCGCCGCGCGCTGCGAGCGGTCGCGCATCCACACGGTCATCTTGGCGATGTGCGCGAGCGAACCGCCGCCGGCTTCGACGATGCGGCGCACATGCTCGAACATCAGTTCGCATTGCCGTTCCAGCGTGTCGCCATAGGCGCCGGTGGCCGGGTCGGTGCCCTGGATGCTGCCCGAGTACAACTGCTTGCCGATGCGGCAGGCGGCGGGGATGGGGTTCTTGTGGCTGAAGCCTTCGGCGTAGATGCTCTGTCGTGTGCTTTGTCGTGTCATGGCGGACCTTAGTTGGCGGTGATGCCCGCGCGCTTGATGATGGGCGTCCAGCGCGCATCCTCGGCGGCCAGATAGCGGGTGAAATCGGCGGGCGAGCTGGCCTGGGCGTCGGCGCCCAGTTCCTGGAAGCGCTGGATGATCTCGGGCTGGCTCAGGATCTTCGCCAGCGCCTGGCTCAGGCGCGCCAGCACCTCGGGCGGCGTGCCCTTGGGCGCCAGGAGGCCGGTGAAGGTGGCCGCTTCCATGCCTGGCACGCCGGCCTCGGCGAAGGTCGGGATGTCCGGCAGCGACGGCACGCGCTTGGCGGTGGTCACGGCCAGGCCGCGGGTACGGCCTTCCTTGATGTACGGCAGCGACACCGAAATCTGGTCGAAGTTGAAATCCACCTGGCCGCCCAACAGGTCGGTGGTGGCGGGCGCGTTGCCCTTGTATTGCGCGGTGGTCCAGCGCGCGCCGGTCAGCGATTGCAGCAGTTCGCTCACCAGGTGGTTGGTGGTGCCGGCGCCGGGCGAGGCCATGTTGAGCTTGCCGGGCTCCTTCCTGGCCAGCGCCAGCAGGTCGGCCAGGGTCTTGACCGGCAGGTCGGGCCGCACTTGCAGCACCAGCGGCGTGTACGACACCGAGCTGATCGGCTCGAAGTCCTTGTCCCACTTGTAGGCCTGGCGCTTGAAGATCAGCGGGCTGAACAACAGCGGGCCGTTGGCGGCCATGAACAGGGTGTAGCCGTCGGGCGCCGCGCGCGCCACCTGCTCGCCGGCGATCATGCCGCCGGCGCCGGGCTTGTTCTCGACGATGAACGGCTGGCCGAAGGCGGCTTGCAGGCCGGGGCTGATCAGGCGCGCGGCTACGTCGACGTTGCCGCCAGGCGGGTAGGGCACCACGATTTTCACGGGTTTGTCGGGCCAGGCGGCGTGGGCCAGGGTGGTCGCGGCCATCAGCGCCAGGGCGGCGCCAGCCTTTGCAATCGGGGTCATGATTTGTCTCCAGTGCATGGGTGTGTTGTTGTTTTGGGAGACTCTAGAAACTTGGCCGCGCGGCGACAACGCCAAAAATCCGAAAAAGTCCGGATGTTGGACTTATTGCGGCAATCGCGGTTTGCCCCGATTCACTGGCCAGCCGAAAACCCGGGAAAATGCCATGAAAGCCCGGGCCGGCGGCAATGCCGCGCCGTCCCGCCAGGTTCAACATATGGACGTCTTGTGATGCGTATCTCCGCCCCGGAACTCAGCCCCGAACAAACCTACAAGCTCATGAGCGGCATCGTGGTGCCGCGCCCGATCGCCTGGATCAGCACGCTGGGGCCGGGCGGCAAGGTCAACCTGGCGCCGTTCAGTTGCTTCACCTTCGTGTCGAACACGCCGCCGATGCTGGGCATCAACATCGGCCGCAAGGCCGGCCAGCGCAAGGACACCGCCCGCAACATCCTGGAGCACGGCCACTTCGTGGTGAACATCGGCAACGCCGGTCTGCTCGACGCCATCCACGCCAGCGCCGAGGAGCATCCGCCCGAGGTCAGCGAGGCCGAGCTGCTGCAACTGGATGTGGTGGCCGGCGAGCACATCGCTACGCCGCGGCTGGCGGCGGCGCCGGTCAGCCTCGAATGCACGCTGCACAGCGTGATCCCGTTCGGCAATACCGGCGCGGAGTTCTTCGTGGGCGAGGTCAAGCTGTTCCACATCCGCGACGGGCTGGCGCGCGACGGCAAGATCGACACCACCTTGCTGGATCCGGTGTGCCGCATTGGCGGGCCGAACTACGCCCTGCTGGGGCCGCTGGTGACCAAGCGGGCGCTGCGGCAGACGCCCAAGTCCGTCATGGGCAAGGACGCGGCATGAGCGGGCCGGGCGCCGCCCAGGCCGACGAGGCGCTGCCGGGCGCGCAGACGGTGCGCCGCGCCATGGCCATCTTGCGGCTGGTGGCCTGCGGCCAGGAGCGCGGCGTGCGCCTGATCGACCTGCAGCGCATGTCGGGGCTGAACCGTCCAACCGTGCACCGGTTACTCAAGACCTTGATCCAGGAAGGCGCGGTGGAGCAGGACGCGGCCACGCGGCGTTATCTGATCGGCCCGGAGATCAGCCTGCTGGGCCTGGCGCGCACGCGCCGCTTTCCCCTGCTGACGCTGGCCGACCCGTATCTGGCGGAGCTGGCCGACCAGGTCGGCGACACGGTGTTCCTGAGCGTGCGGCACGGCCACGACTCGATCTGCATCGGCCGCAAGACCGGCCATCATCCGATCCAGGTGCTGTCGATCGAGGTGGGCGTGCGCCGGCCCCTGGGCCTGGGCGTGTCGGGCGTGGCGCTGCTGTCATGCCTGGCGGAAGCGGAAAGCGCCGCCATCGTGCAGGCCAACGCGGCGCGCCTGGCGGTGGCGGGGGAACAGGCCGAGGACATCCTGGCGCGGGTCGGGCAGGCGCGCGCCCTTGGCATCGCCCATGCGCCCGCCGGCCTGATGCCCGGCACCAGCGCCGTGGCGTTGCCGATCCGCGCCGAAAGCGGCGAGCCGCTGGGCGCGGTGACCGTCACGGCGATGGCCGAACGCCTGGCGGGCGGCCGGCTGGCGCAGGTGGTCGAGCGCATGCGCGAGCGCGCCGCTGCGATTGCGCGGCGCCACGCCGAGGTGCATGAACGGCGGCGTTGAACCGCAAAGGTCAGCGGCCGGGACGCGCCAGCACGTAGACGCGGGTGGCGCGGCCGTAGTGCGCTTCGATGCCGCGGAAGGTGAAGCCCAGTTTTTCCAGCACGCGCTGCGAGCCCAGGTTGTCGGGCCAGGCGACGGCCACCAGCGCGGCCACTTCCAGGGCGCGCCAGGCGTAGTCGCATAGCTGGCGTGCGGCCTGGGTGGCATAGCCTTGGCCCCAGGCTGCGCGTTGCAGGCGATAAGCCAGTTGCAATGAGCCGGTGTCTTCGAGCTGCGTCAGGCTGATCCAGCCGATAGCGGCGCCCTGCGGATCGACCACTGCCCAATGGCCGATATCGCCGGGCGGCGTTTGCAGCCAGTCCAGCAGTTCCTGGCGGCGCGCCTGTGTGGCGGGCTTGATGCCGGTGCTGTGGCGCATGACCTCGGGATCGGATTCCAGGGCCAGGATCATGGGCACGTCGTCTTCGCGCAGGCGGCGCAGGCTCACGGCCGGGGCGGTTGGCATGATTGGCGGGGCGCTCAATGCGTCAGCGGCGAGCCGGCCGCGACTCGGCACGGGACGCGCCCGCCGTGGCGCTGTTCGAGGCGGTCCCGGGGCGCCGGGAGGCGTTCGCGGATGGCTGGATCGTTGGGACGGGCGCGTGGGATCGAGGTCATGTGCCAGATGCTAGCACCTGGCCCGCGGGGGCGCGATGGGGAGGGCGCCTGCCCGGTAACGCCGCCGCCGGCGCGTTTGCCCATTATGATTTGGTGCCTTATCATATGCTGCCATATTAATTGCCGGACACGCCATGCCGCCCGCCATTCCCGCCATGCTGGAGCCCAAGCATCATGCGCTGCTGGACGAGGCCGCCCGCCGTGGGCTGGCGTCGTCCGACGGCATCCAGTTGTGCTTCCAGGTGCTGGCCCTGGCCGGCGCCATCGATCGCGACTGTGCCGCGCGCCTGGCGCCGCGGCAGTTGTCGGAGGGCAAGTTCGTGCTGCTGTTCCTGCTGCACGGACAGGCCGGCGGCCTGTCGCCGCATGAACTGGCGGCGCGCGCGGGCGTGACGCGCGCCACCGTCACCGGCCTGCTCGACGGGCTGGAGCGCGACGGATTCGCGCTGCGCCAGCCGGGCCTGGACGACCGGCGCCGCATTAGCGTGACGCTCACCGCCAAGGGCAGGACGGCGGCGGCGCGGCTGTTCAAGGAACACGCGCAGTGGATCGGGTCGCTGTTCGACGCCTTGTCGCCGGCCGAGCGGCGCCAGCTCGGCGGCCTGCTGGAAAAGGTGTGGCGCGGCACCGACAGCGGCCGCGCGGCATTGGCCGGGAGCGCGCCATGACCGCCGCCCGCCGTGGCGTCAAGGATATCGGCGCCGACCGCCTGGCACAGTTGAATGCCGGCGCGCCCGCCACGCACCTGACCGAGTGCCTGGCGGTGGATTTCGCCCTGCTGATGCAGGCGCTGGCGCCCGAGGTCGGCTCCGCCGGCATTGCCGCCATGCGGGCCGCGGCGGCGCTGGGCATCTCCAAGCGCATGGCGGCGGCGGCGCGTATCCTGCACGACAGCCTGGGCGCGGCCGGCTTCGAGCGGATGGCGGCGCAGCCGTCCGACACCGCGCGCGGCTGGGCCTGTTTCATGGTCGGATCAGCGCCGAAGCTGTCGCTGGCGCAACGCCTGGCGCGTATCCGGCCATTGGCCGACGACGCCCATTTCGGCGTGCGCGAATGGGCCTGGCTGGCCTTGCGCCCGGCGCTGGCGGCGGAGCTGGACGCGGCCATCACGCAGTTGCAGGGATGGACGGCGTTGCCTTCCGAACGCCTGCGCCGTTTTGCCAGCGAGGCGTTGCGGCCGCGCGGCGTCTGGTGCGCGCACATCGCCGCGCTCAAGGCGGATCCGGGACGGGCGCTGCCACTGCTGGAGCCGTTGCGGGCCGATCCGGCCGTTTATGTGCAGGATTCGGTGGCGAACTGGCTGAACGACGCCAGCAAGGATCAGCCGGACTGGGTCAGGCAGGTGTGCGCGCGCTGGCTGACGCACAGGCCGGCCGCGGCGACGCAGCGCATCTGCCAGCGGGCGTTGCGCACCATCGGGGCGTAGCGTACCCCACGAGGTTGCGCGGCCGTCGGCGGCGCTCGCGGGGCGGCAGGTCAGCCCCGCGCCTCGGCGGCCAGCGCGGCCTGAACCGCGGGGCGGATGTCGATGCGCTGCTGGAACTCCACCAGAACGGGCCAGCGCGCCAGTTCCACGTCCAGTTGCGGGGCCCAGCGCAGCACCGCGTACAGATAGATGTCGGCGATTCCATAACGGTCCCCCGCCAGCGCCGGCCGCGCCAGCAAATTGGCGGCTACGTAATCCAGGCGCTTTTCCAGCCGCGCCTGCCACCACGCGCGCGCGGCTTCGGGCAAGTCGCGATTGAACAGCGGACCGAAGCCGCCATGGATTTCCGCCGAGATGAAGTTCAGCCATTCGTGTAGTTGGCTGCGGGCCCAACTGCCGGCGGGCGGGACCAGACCGGCTTCGGGCCGCAGATCGGCCAGGTACTGGCTGATGGCGGGGCCTTCGGTCAGCACCCGGCCATCATCGATTTCCAGGGCGGCCACGTAGCCCTTGGGGTTGATGGCCAGGAAATCGCCGCCGTCGGCGGTGCGCTTGCTGCGATTGTCGACCCGCACCAGATCGAACGGCAGGTCGAGCTCGCGCAGCAGGATATGGGGTGACAGCGAACAGGTACCGGGGGTGTAGTAGAGCTTCATGCAAGGCATTCCAGAAAACAGAGGAGGCGCCAGGATGCCCACGGCTGAAGTATCCGTAAAATTACTTCTTCATAAGTGTGCGATAAGTTGAATTGATGCCATGATGAACCTGATCCATTGGCGGCTGCTGCTGGCGGTGGTGGACGCCGGCAACATCACCCATGCGGCCAGGCAAGTGGGCATGACGCAGCCGGGCGCCAGCCAGGCCATTGCCCAGTTGGAAGATCACCTTGGCGCTCCGCTGTTCACGCGCGAGCGGCGCCAGAGCCTGCCGACCGCGTTGGGCCTGCGGGTGGCGCACGAGGTCCGCGCCATGCTGGCCGCGCACGCTCGCATCCAGGCGCTGGGGCGCGAGGCATCCGGCGCGCCGGGCGGGGTGCTGCGACTGGCCAGCTTCCCGATGGTGTTCTCGACCATCCTGCCGCCGGTGTTGCGGCGCTTTCGCCAATTGCATCCGGCCATCGAGGTGGTGCCACTGGAGGCCAGCGACAGCGAGATCGAGGCGCTGCTGGCGGCGGGCACGGTGGACGTGGGGGTGGTGCTGAACCCGCCCGCGCGGCGCGGCGCCTGCCCCTTGGGCGAGGATGCCTGGGTGGCGGTGCTGCCGGCGTCCCATCCCCTGGCGCGCGGCGCCGCCGTGACGCTGGCGCAACTGGTGGCGCAGCCCTTCGTGCTGGCCACCGGCGGTTGCAGCGTGCATGCCGGCAGCGTGGCGGCGGACGCCGGGCTGGCGCTGGCCGATGTGCGCGCCACGGTGATGGAATGGGCCAGCGCGTTTGCACTGGTGCGCGAGAACGTCGGCGTGGCGCTGGTGCCCGAACTGACACTGCCGGAAAACCGGCGCGGGCTGCGCGTGTTGCCGCTGGCGTCGCCGGTGCGGCGGCGTTTCGCGCTGGCGGCCTCGCCGGGCGCGTCCGGCGAGGCCGCCGTGCAGGCCCTGTTCGAGATGTTGCGGCGGGATGACAGCCGCGCCTGACTCACGCCTGCGCCAGGCGTGTACGGTCATCGTGGCGACATCGTGTCCGCCTAGCATCAGCGCTTTCCGCGAGGCTCCATGATCATCCGCAATGCCCAGGCCGGCGACAGCGCCGGCATCGTTGACCTGCTGGCCCAGTTGGGCTATCCCGGCACCGCCGGCTTCGTGCCCGAGAAGATCGAACGCCTGCTGGGGCACCGCGACGCCGAGCTGCTGGTGGCCGAGGACGGCGACCGGCTGCTGGGCTTCATCGGCCTGCACTTCATGGTGCAACTGGCGCTGCCCGGGGATTTCTGCCGCATCACCTATTTCTGCGTCGGCGACGCGGCCCGGGGCAGCGGAGTGGGCCGGGCGCTGGAAGAAGCGGCCGAGGCGCTGGCGCGGGCGCGCGGCTGTGACCGCATCGAAGTGCACTGCCACCAGCGGCGCACTGACGCGCACCGCTTCTATCACCGCCAGGGCTACGAGGAATCACCGAAGTATCTGATGAAATCGTGCCGCGCTTGAGCGGGGGCGCCGCCGCGCCGGTCAGGCCGGGTTGGCGCCCGCGCCCCGCTCTCGTGTAGTCTTGCCCGTTCCAACGACAAGTCCAAAGGACGGGCATGGAAGAGACAACCCAAGTGACCACGCAGGATGCGCCGCGCGACTGGGCGGCGCTGGTCGACGACCTGAACCGCCTGCTGCGGCTCAAGACCACGGTCATCGGCATGAAGCTGTACGAGGACGAGGCGGCGCTGGCTGGCGTCAAGGGGCTGCGGCGCCCCAAGGCCACCCATACCACCGACCAGATCGTCGGCATGGCGGCGCGGCTGGGCTGGACCGTCGGCATTACCGGCGACGACCTGGTCGGCGCGCAGTGCCGCGCGGTGATCGGCCTGGGCCCGCAGGACGAAGCCTGGCGCAGCGGCAAGGATTACGTCGGCGTGTGGCATGCCACCGAGGCCGACGCCCGCGCCCGCCAGGAGGCCCTGTCCTGCGTGCCGGCGGGCAGATACCGCGCCATGGTGGTGTCGCCGCTGGCCTCGGGCCGGCTCGATCCGCCCGACATCTGCCTGATCTATGCGACGCCCGGGCAGATGATCATCCTGATCAATGGCCTGCAGTGGAAAAACTACCGGCGCTTCGACTGGAGCGTGGTGGGCGAGACCGCCTGTGCCGACTCCTGGGGGCGGGCGCTGGCCACCGGCGAACCCAGCCTGTCCTTGCCCTGTTATGCCGAGCGCCGCTACGGCGGCGTGCCGGACGAGGAAATGCTGATGGCGCTGCCGCCGCGCTACCTGCCCATGGCGATCGAAGGCATGAAGGCGCTGTCGGCCAATGGCCTGCGCTATCCGATTCCGCCTTACGGCATCCAGAACGACGTGCGCGCCGGCATGGGCGTGAGCTACGCGCAGCCGCCGCGCGCCTGAGGAGGGCGGGCCTGGGATCGCGCGCTTTCGATGGTCGGGGCGAGGGTTGACGGGGCAGTCGCCGGCGCGCGCGTCGGTGCGCCGCCGGGCGCTTGTCGCCAATAAGGCGCGCCGGGTCAGTCCCCCGCCAGCGCCGCCGCCAGCGTGCGCGCCGCCGGGCCCAGCGGCTGGTCGATGCGGTGCGCCAGGTAGACCTCCGTGGCCACCTGGCTGCCGCGCCCCAGGCTGCCGGTGGGCAGGCGCAGCAGCCGGCCTTCGGCCAGGTCGCGCTCGACCAGCCACAGTGGCAGCCGGCCCCAGCCAAGGCCTGCCAGGATCAACGCATGCTTGGTGTCCTGGCCGCTGACGCGGCAGGTCTGCGGTGACAGCACAGCGAAGTCGCGGCCGGCGCTGAGCGTGGACGGATCGATCTGCACCACCTGCAGGTGATCGGCCAGGTCGGGCGCGGTCAGCGTTGCGCCGTCGGCCACGCGCGCGGCCAGGGGATGGCTGGCGCCGACCACGGCCACCATCTGCACCGACGACAGCGCCTGCATGGCGATGCGCGGATGGCGGAAATGTTCGCCGGCGATGATGCCGAGCTGGTGGCTGCCGTCGAGCAGGGCGGCGATCGGCCCGCCCAGCGGCAGCACCGCGACGCGCGTGGCGACAGACGGATAGGCCGCCCGCAGCCGGTTCAATGCGGCGCCGACCCGGGCAATCGGATACAGGGTGTCCACCACCAGCGACAGCTCCAGCTCGACGCCTTCGCCCAATCCCTGGGCGCGGGCCCGCATGGCGTCGACCCGCAGCAGGATGTCGCGCGCATTGGCCAGCAGCGCCTGGCCTTCCGGTGTCATGACGGGGCGGTGACCGCCCCGGTCGAACAGCTTCACGCCCAGCTGCATTTCCATGTTGGCGATGGCATGGCTGACGGCCGACTGCACCCGCGCGAGGTGCCTGGCGGCGGCGCGGAAACTGCCGGTGTCGGCCACGGCGGCGAACACGCGCAACTGGTCCAGGGTGAGGGCGTCTATCATGGTTCGTCCTGATCTGTTTTTCAGATCGGTTTCATCGAAAGATTATCACTTATCGGAATCGATTCCGGCGGGCATGCTGGCGGCATTGCAAGCGAGGAGAGGCAGGGATGGATAAGGTGGAAAGCGCGGCGCGGGCCGGCCAGCCGGCGGCGACCCGCTGGGGGGCGGTGCTGGCGATCGTGGGCGCCGGGGTGGTGGCGTCGTTGCAGGTGGGCAAGGTGATCATCGCGGCGCCGCTGCTGCGGCGCGACCTGGGGTTGGACCTGGCGTCGATCGGCACGCTGACGGCGGTGTTCTCGATCCTGGGCGTGCTGGGCGGCATCGCGGCGGGCGGCGTGATCGCGCGTTTCGGCGCGCGCCGCATGCTGCTGTCCGGCCTGGCGACGGTGGCCGCGGGCACGGCGGCGGGCGCGCTGGCGCCCGGCTATGGCGTGCTGCTGGCCTCGCGCGTGCTCGAGGGCCTGGGGTTCCTGCTGATCACGGTGGCCGGGCCGGCGGCCCTGCAGCGCCTGGTGCTGCCGTCCAGCCGCGACCTGGCCTTTGCGCTGTGGAGCTGCTACATGCCGGCGGGCATGGCGATCGCGATGCTGGCCTCGCAGGCCTTCGGCGACTGGCACGCCTACTGGTGGTGCGCCGGCGCGGCCGCAGTGATCGCGCTGGCCTGCATCGCCGCGCTGGCGCCGCCCACGCCCGCCGGCGCCGGCCTGTCCTGGCGCGGGTTGAGGCAGGACACGCGCGACACCCTGGGCGCGGCCGGTCCGATGCTGCTGGCGGCCTCGTTCACGCTCTACAGCCTGATGTTCTTTGCGCTGTTCACCTTTCTGCCGGTGCTGCTGATGGACAAGCTCGGCCTGCCGTTGGCCACCGCCGGGCTCTACAGCGCGGCGGCCAGCGCCGCCAACATCATCGGCAACCTGGGCGCCGGCGTGCTGTTGTCGCGCGGCTGGCGGCGTTCGACCCTGATCGCCTGCGCCAGCGTGGCGATGGGCGTGGTGGCGCTGCTGATCTTCCGTTCGGTGTTCCCGGCGATGCCGACCTTCCTCTTGTGCGTGTTGTTCTCGGCGGTGGGCGGGTTGATCCCGGCGACGCTGCTGGGCACCGCGCCGCTGGTGGCGCCGCGGCCGGCATTGACCGCCGCCACGGTGGGGCTGGTGATGATGGGCAGCAACCTGGGGCAGGTGATCGGTCCGGTGACGGTGGGCGGCCTGATCGACCGCTACGGCTGGGCGCAGGGCGCGCTGGTGGTGGCGGCCGCGGCGCTGGGCGGCGTGGCGATTGCGTGGCGTCTGCGGGGGCTGGGCGGGGCGCGGTTGTAACCGGCGGGCGATGCGCGGGCTGTCATGCAAACGGCCTATCATGAAGCGTCGTCTTCTATGGAGTCTGCATGCCTACGCCCGCCCCGCGCCTGGTCATCTTCGATTGCGATGGTGTGCTGATCGACAGCGAAATCATCGCGGCCCGCGCCCAGTCCAGCGCCCTGGCCGAACACGGCATCGCCATCACGCCGCAGGACGCGGCGCGGCGCTTCGCCGGCATTCCCGACGCCGACATGTGGCAGACCCTGCAGGACGAGAACGCGCGCGCCTTGCCGGCGGATTTTCCGCGCCAGTACGCCGACCGGCTGCAGCACACCTTCCGCCAGGAGTTGCGCGCCTTGCCCGGGGTGCGCGAGACCCTGGCCGCCTTGCGCCAGCGCGGCATGGACTATTGCGTGGCGTCCAGCAGCACGCCGCCGAAACTGGAAGCGGCGCTCAAGCTGGTCGGGCTATGGGAGGAATTCGCGCCCAACGTATTCAGCACCGCGCAGGTGGCGCATGGCAAGCCGGCGCCGGATGTGTTCCTGTTCGCCGCGCGGCAGATGCGCACCGCGATCCTGGAGTGCGTGGTGGTCGAGGACAGCGTGCCCGGCGTGCGCGCCGCCCGCGCCGCGCGCATGCGCGCGGTGGGCTACATCGGCGCCTCGCACAACGGGCCGGACCAGCGCAAGCGCCTGCTGGACGAAGGCGCGTTCGAGGTCATCGACGACCTGCGGCGGCTGTCGGAGATCATCTAGCCGCGGTCGTGCGCGCGCCGCCGACGCCGCCGGCGCGCGTCGGCGAGGGCGGCGGATCATGCGTCAGCGGCTCTTGGCAATCACGCCGGTCATGTATTCGTTCAGGTCGCGGAAATCCTTGACCGTCCAGGCGTGCGGCGGCACTTTCACGCCGTTTTCGCGCAAGATCCTGGGAATCAGGTCGCCGTTGGGTCGCAGGATCACCGAGGACACGATAACGCCCGGATAGTCGATCAGCCGCTTCCTGAAGGCGGCGGTGGTCAGATCCGGGGTGGGCGGGTTGCTTTTCCTGGCCAGCGGCCCGGTTCCCTTGATGTCCGCGCCATGGCACATGGCGCAGCGTTGCTGGAACAGATTCCTGCCGTTGATGTTCTCGGCAGGGGAAGGCGAAGTTTGAACCAGCGCGGAAAATCCCAGCGCGGCCAGGGCAACCGTTGTTGTTTTCATGAAGGCGTGTGGTGTCGGTCGGCGTCCCGGTCGGGCGGCCCGGCGGCGCCAGGCCATGGTCCCGATCCGGGTGATGGCATCCAGGTCAATCCAGTTCCTGGATCGCGCGAAAAAAGCGCCTCGCATTCTAGGGTCTGGCGGCCTTGTCCGCTTGCCGTCGCGCGGTTGCACGCCGATGCCGGCTAGGCTGGTAGCGCTTCGGGCTTGACCCGCACCGCGCTGAGCACGCCGATCATCAGCAGGGCGATGCCGGCCAGCGTCAACGGCTGCGGCATGCTGCCGCGCAGGATGAAGGCGTAGGCCAGCGCCGCCAGCGTCTCGAACACGATCAACTGCCCGGCCAGCGCGGTCGGCAGGCGCTGGCTGGCTTCGTTCCAGCACAGCGTGCCCAGCCACGAGGCGAACAGGCCGATGATGATCATCAGGCCCAGGAACACCTCGGGACGCGGCCCCAGCGGCATGTCGAAGCCGCTGCCGGTGGCGGCCATGCCGCCCCACAGCAGGCCATAGCCGGCCAGCGCCAGCGGCAGGGTGGCCACGCCCTGGGCGGTGGCCCAGGTGCGCGGACTGCGGCCGGGATGGTTGCGCAGCCAGTCGGCGTTGCGCAGCGGATACCAGGTCCAGCACGCCACCGCGCCCAGCGCCAGCACGGCGCCGATGGCGTAACGCGACAGGTCGGCATCGGCCTCCTGGCGCAGCGCCTGCAATTCGACCTGATTGACGCAGGCGATGCCCAGCGCGATCAGCGCCAGGGAGGGCGCCAGCCGCTTCCAGGGCAGGCGGCCGTCGCGGCGCGCGTTGCGCAGATTGGCGCAGATGGCGATCACCACCGGCAGCGTGCCGATGATCATGGTGGGCACCGGGCCGCCGGCGCGCTGGATGGCGCTGGCCAGGCACAGGTAGTACAGCAGGTTGCCGATAGCGGCCAGCTTCAGGGCCTCGATCCAGTCGGCGCGGCCGAGCTGGCGCAGCGCCTTGCGATCGAGCCAGGTCAGCGGGATGGCGATCAGGCCGAAAGCCAGATAGCGCGCCACCGATTGCAGGGCGGCGGGGTATTCCGGCAACAGCAGCGGGCCGACGAACACCAGCCCCCACATCAGTCCGGCCGCCAGCGCGTACAGGGTTCCTGCCCACATGAAGATTCCCAACGGGTATTTGATGGACGGGGCAGTCTAGCGGCGGCTGGCGCGGCCAGTCTTGTACCAGATTGCTGCGGGCAGCGAGCCCGCCGCGGCAGCCGGTCGGCGGTGCGGTGGCGGCCGGCTCAGGCGCGCACCTGCCTCTGGTAGCGGGCGGGCGTGACGCCGTAGCGGCGGGTGAAGGCGCGGGTCAGGTGGGCCTGGTCGGTCAGGCCGGCGGCCAGGGCGGCCTGGGCCGGTGCCTCGCCGGCGGCCAGCAGGCGCTTGGCCTCGAACAGGCGCAGCGCCATCAGCGTCTGCTGCGGCGTGGCGTGGTACTGGGCCTGGAAACTGCGCAGGAAGTGGAACGGACTGAGGCCGGCCACGGCGGCCAGCTCCTCCAACGTCAGGCGGCGCGCCAGATTGGCGCGCAGATAGTCGATGACCGGCGCGAAGCGCGGCGCGCCTTCGGGCCGCGGCGGCGCCGGCACGCGCGCATGGCGCCGGAACTCGACCAGCAACGCGTGCAGCGCGCTGTCGAACGCCAGCGGTTCGCGCGCCCGCCACAGGGCGTCGAGCAGGACGGTGACGCGCCGCGCGCTGGCGGCGTCATGGCCCACCGCGCAATCGAACCACCAACCGGCCTCGCCGGCCACTTCGGCGACCACGTCCGGGTCGATATAGGCCATGCGATAGCGCCAGCCGCCTGCGGTCTCGGCGCGGCCGGTGTGTAGTTCGTCCGGGTTCATCAGCACCACCGAGCCGGGTGGCGCCAGATGTTCGGCGCCGCGGTAGCGGAAGCGCTCCACGCCGGTTTCGATGGCGCCCAGGCCATAGGCCTCGTGGGTGTGCGGCTCGAAGGCGTGGCGAATGATGTGGGCGCGGTACAGCTCGATGCCGGGGCGGTGCGCCGGGCGGCGGAATTCGGCGCGGTCGTTGGGATGATCGAAGGCCTGCGGCACCCCCGCGAGCGGCGGCTCGGGGCGCGCGTCGTCGGCGGCGGGCAGGCTGCCGGTGGAGGGCGGGATTGAGGCCATGGCGGAATTTAAGCACGTCCGGCCTGGCCGCGTCCGCTGGCGCCGGACCTGGCGCGCCGTCCGCGCGGCCCTCCCGGGTCGGCGCGGCGGCGCTCAGTCCGCCGCCGGCAGCCCCCGCGCCCGGGCCAGCAGCATCTCGCGTTCACGCGCGTTGCGCGTCATGGCGGCGGCGCGTTCGAATTCCGTGCGCGCCTCGGCGTGGCGCCCGAGCCTGGCCAGCAGGTCGCCGCGCACGCTGGGCAGCCAGTGGTAGTTGGCCAGCGCCGGATCGCGCGCCAGTTCGTCGACCAGGTCCAGCCCGGCCTGCGGGCCGAAGGCCATGCCCACGGCGACGGCGCGGTTCAGTTCCACCACCGGCGACGGCATGGCCTGCGCCAGCGCGTCGTACAGCGCCACGATGCGCGCCCAGTCGGTCTCTTCGGGCCGGCGCGCGCGGGCATGGCAGGCCGCCAGCCCGGCCTGCAGCGCATACGGCCCGCTGGCCCCGCCCAGGCTTTCGGCGCGTTCCAGCGCGGCCAGGCCGCGGCGGATCAGCAGGGTGTCCCAGCGGCCGCGGTCCTGCTCCAGCAGCAGCACCGGCCGGCCCTGGGCGTCGCTGCGGGCGTGCAGCCGCGAGGCCTGTAGTTCCATCAGCGCCACCAGCCCATGCACTTCGCTATCGCCGGGCGTCAATTCGGCCAGGATGCGGCCCAGCCGCAGCGCTTCGTCGCACAGCGCCGGCCGCATCCAGTCTTCGCCCGAGGTGGCGGCGTAGCCTTCGTTGAAGATCAGGTAGATCACTTCCAGCACCGAGGCCAGGCGCTGCGTCCGTTCCCGCGGCCCGGGCACCTCGAAGGGTACGCGCGCCGCCGACAGGCTGCGCTTGGCCCGCACGATGCGCTGCGCGATGGTCGATTCCGAGGCCAGGAAGGCGCGCGCGATCTCGGCGGTGGACAGCCCGCCCAGCAGCCTGAGCGTCAGCGCCACGCGCGCCTCGGTCGAGAGCAGCGGATGGCAGGCGGTGAACACCAGCCGCAGCAGGTCGTCGCCGATGTCGTCCTGGCGCGCGGCATCCAGCGCCTCGACGAAATCGGGTTCGACGTCGGCCTGCAGCGCCTCCAGTTCGTGGCCGATCTGCTCGTGCTTGCGGCGGTGGATGGCGTCCAGCCGCAAGCGGTCGCGGGCGCGGTTCTTGGCGGTGGTCATGAGCCAGGCTCCCGGGTTGTCCGGCACGCCGCTGGCCGGCCAGCGCTCCAGCGCGGCCACCAGCGCGTCCTGGGCCAGTTCCTCGGCCAGGCCGACATCGCGCACCAGGCGCGCGACGCCGGCAATGACGCTGGCGGCCTCGATGCGCCAGACGGCCTCGATGGCGCGGTGGGTTGCCGCCGATCCGGCCGGGGCGGTCATGCCTGCGGTGTGGCGCCGGGTTCCATGTAGAACACTTCCCAGATGTGGCCATCCAGGTCATCGAAGCCGTGTCCGTACATGAACCCGTGGTCCTGCGGCGCGCGCGGCGCCGTGCCGCCGGCCGCCTTGGCGCGCGCGACCAGGTCGTCGACTTCGGCGCGGCTTTCGCAGGACAGCGCGATCAGGGCTTCGGTGCCGCCCTTGGCGTCGACGACGGGCTTGTTGGTGAAGCCCTGGAAGAAGTCCTGCGCCAGCAGCATGACGTAGATGTTGTCGCCGACCACCATGCAGGCGCCCTGCTCATTGGTGAATTGCGGATTGAAGCTGAATCCCAGGCTTTTGAAGAAGGCTTGCGATTTCGCCATGTCGGCGATGGGAAGGTTGACGAAGATCTGCTTGTGCATGATGGGTCTCGCGGCGGGCGTCGTTAAGGGGGATTGGGCGGTTCACTGGCCGTTGCCGGGCAGTTCGCGGAAGCGGTCGATTTCCTGGCCGGGGCCGAAGTCTTCCAGTTCATACATCTGCCGCACCTCGATGGCGCAGGGCTGGCCCGGGAAGGGGTCGGGAAAGCGCAGCGTCCATTGCAGGGCTTCCTCGCGCGAGCGGGCCTGGATCATCGTGTAGCCGGCGATCAGTTCCTTGGTGTCGGCGAACGGGCCGTCGATGACCTTGCGCTGTCCCTGCGCGTCGTAGTGCACCCGCCAGCCCTTGGACGATGGCTGCAGGCCGCTGGCGTCGAGCAGCACGCCGGCCTTGGCCAGGCCTTCATGGTAGGTCGCCATGGCGTCGAGCAGGCTGGCTTCGGGCAGCCTGCCGGATTCGCTGTCGGCGTTGGCGCGGACGATGATCATGAATCGCATCGGGAATCTCCTGGTATCGATGGCCCCAGCCGCAAGGCGCGGCAGGGTCGGTACTGGCACGACGCATGAGCGGCGCGTGGATCGACACGAAAACGCCCGGGCAAGGGTAAATACCTAGTCGCCCGTCGGCGGCCAGATCCCGGCGCTACAGGAAACAGGGGCCCAGTTCGCGCACCTCGACCGTGGCCCAGCGCGCCGCCGGGCATTCGGCCGCCAGCGCCAGCGCTTGCGCGCGGTCCTCGCAGTTGAGCAGGAAGAAGCCGCCGATCATTTCCTTGGCCTCGGCGAAGGGGCCGTCGACCAGCGTGCGCTGGCCGTCGCGCACGCGCAGCCGCACGCCCTCGGCATCGGACTTGAGCGACTCGGCGCGCGCCAGCAGGCCGCGCGCCTGCAGCCCTTCGGCGTAGCGCAGCATCTGGGCATAGACTTCGCGGCCTTCCTCGGGCGTGCGCTCGGCGCGCTGTCCGGGGGGCTCGACGATGAGAAGCATGTACGGCATGGCGGTTCCTGGTGGATAAGGGCGCCGGGGGCGGCGCTTGGGCGCGGGCCGCGACGCGCATCGGGCGTCCTGGCCGGCAGCCGCCAGATTACGCTGTTTGCGCTGCGGCGGACAGGTCGGCTTGCGGCTTCCCGCCGAGGCCGTGGCGTGGCCGCTCGCGCTTGCCATTGCCGGCCGGGGCCGGGTGGGGGCACGGCGCCTCAGGAATTGCCCGCCGGCGCGGCCTGCGCGGCGGCCGGCGGCTTGGCGGCCCTGCCGCCGGCCGCCTGGGCCTGCCCCGGGGCAGGTTTGGCCGGCGCGGTGATATCCATGATCAGTTCCACGCGCCGGTTGGCCGCGCGGCCCGCCGCGGTGTCGTTGGACTCGATCGGGCGCGTCTCGGCGTAGCCCACCGCGCGCAGGCGGTCGCCGGCAACGCCGTCGCGCACCAGTTCGCGCAGCACGCTGGTGGCGCGGCTGGTGGACAGTTCCCAGTTGGAGGCGAACTGCCGGGTCTGGATCGGGACCGGGTCGCTGTGGCCTTCGACCGACACCTGGTAGTCGTTCTTGTTGAGGATCGTGGCCAGGCGCTTGATCACGTCCAGGCCCGACGGGCTGAGCGTGGCCTGGCCAGAGGGGAACAGCAGTTCGTTGCTGATGCGGAAGCTGACCGATTGCTCGTTGATGATGACATCGACCGAGTTGCCCAGGTCGGCCAGTCCCAGCGATTCCTTGGAGGGCGCCTTCAGCGGCGGGGCGGCGGGTGCCACCACCTCGCCCTCACCGGCCGGGGCGGCCGCCGGCGTGGCGGCGCTGGCCGTGGCCACCGGCGCGGCGGGTTCAGCCCAGCTTGCGGGGATGGCCGGGGTGTCGAATTCGGCATATTCGCCGTCGTAGGCCGGCAGCCCCTTGGACGCCAGGCTGCCGACGATGTCGACCTGCTGCTCGCCGGGTTCCGGGAAGCCGCCGTTCAGCCGCGACACGGCCAGCAGGACCACCAGCAACGCCAGCAGCAGGGTGATCAGGTCCAGGTAGCTCAGCAGCCAGTTCTCGGCATCGCTTTCGACGACTTCATCGACGTGCCAGCGGGCGTAGCGGTCCTTGCGTTCGCTCTTGCTGGGGCGCCAGCCGCTGTTGGCCGCGGCCTTCTGCGCGCGCAACTGGGCCTGGCGGGCCTGCTCGATCCGCTGCGCCAGGGAAGGGGAAATCAGGCTCATTGGCGCGCGGCGGCGGGGCGGGTGATGGAGACGGGTTTGGCGGCGCCGGACGCCGGCGCGGCGGTCTTGCCGGGCGGTGTGGTGGCGCCGCCGTCGTAGATTTCGTCCTCGACGTGCATGACGAACGAGTTCAGGGTCTCGCGCACCACGGCCGGGCCGCGCTTCTCGCACATCATCGAGATGCCCTGCAGCACCATGTTCATGGACTCGACGCGGCGCGCGGTGCGGCGCTCGAGCTTGACGGCGATCGGCTTGCACACCAGGTTGGCCAGCAGGATGCCGTAGAACGTGGTCATCAGGCCGATGGCCAGTTGCTGGCCGATGGTGGTCATGCTGCCATCGCCCAGCACCGACATCAGGTTGATCAGGCCGACCAGCGTGCCCAGCATGCCGAAGGCCGGCGCGAAGGTGGCCATGACGCGGAACATCTGGGCCTCGGCCATCTCGCGGGCGCGCAGCCGCGCCACGCGCCATTGCAGCAGCTCGATGATCTGGTCTTCGGGGGTGTTGTCGATGATCAGTTGCACGCCGGTGCGCAGGAACGGATTGCTGACCTTCTTGAGTTCCTGTTCGACCTTGTGGACGTCGGTGTTCATCCAGAGCTGCGCCATGTTGACCAGTTCCTCGATGTCGCGCTGCTGGTCGTGCTGGTCGCTGCGGAACACCGTGACCACCAGCTTGAACACCCGCATCACTTCGGACAGCGGGTAGGCGATGAACAGCGCGGCGCAGGTGCCGCCCAGCACGATGGCCAGGCCCGGCATGTTGAAGTACATGCCAGGGTCGGTGGCGGCCAGCGCGATGACGATGACCAGGGTGAGCAGGCCGACAACGGCGCCGATGACGGTAGACGGATTCATGGATCTTGCCCGATAGCTAGCGCATCCGGTTCACGGAATGCGGGATGGTGGCAAATTCTAGCCACGGCGCGGCCATGGCAATCCGTCGGAAAACGGGGCGAAAGGGGCGGTAAGCGCCGGCTTGAAGCGGCGTCCGGGCGCGGCCAGTGAGGGAATAAATGGGGCCGGATTTACTTCGCGGTGACCGATTCCGAGGCAGGCGTCAATGGGGGGAGGCGTCGCTTCCTCCCGACGCGCGCCACGCCCGCCATTCCTCGCGCGTGATCTCCCAGATCTCGGCCATCTGCCGTCCCGAGACGAAACCGCGTTCCTCGGTGGCCACCAGCCGCATGCCGGTGCGCTCGGACAGGCGGCGCGAGCCGTCGTTGGCCGCCGCCTTGGGCGCGCGCAGCACCGGCTGGTCCAGCACCTCGAACCAGAAGTCCGTGACCGCCTCGCTGGCCTCGGTCATGAACCCCTGGCCGCGATAGTCCGGGTCGAGCCAGAAGCCGCGGTGATTGCCCGGGTCGTCGCGCATCAGGCTGATCACCCCGATCAGGCGGCCGGGCTCGGTGCGCGGGCGCAGCGACCAATGCCACTGCACGCCGCGCCGCATGGCCGGCAGCGCCACCTGTTCCACGTAGGTGCGGGCGCCATCCTCCGGATACGGCCAGGGCACCTGCTCGGCCAGGTATCGCACCACTTCCCACTGCGGAAAAATGCGCTGGATGGCGGGCGCGTCGTCCGCGCACAGCGGTCGCAGCAGCAGGCGTTCGGTGTCGAGCGGGGGCGGGGCGGGTACGTCGGGCATGGCGGTCGGCGGGGCGGGGCGAGCGGAAATGTATATCATGGGCGGCGAAACGCGGCCAATCGCCCCCGCCAGGCGGCCGGGGCGGCCGCGGCAACGGAGAAACACTTATGAATGCCAACGAAAACGTCAGCATGGCGCTTTTTTGCGACTTCGAGAACGTGGCGCTTGGCGTGCGCGACACCAAGTACCAGAAGTTCGACATCCGCCCGGTGCTGGAGCGCCTGCTGCTCAAGGGCAGCATCGTGGTCAAGAAGGCCTATTGCGACTGGGAACGCTACAAGGAATTCAAGGCGCCGATGCACGAGGCCAATTTCGAGCTGATCGAGATCCCGCACGTGCGCCAGTCGGGCAAGAACTCGGCCGACATCCGGCTGGTGGTGGACGCGCTGGACTTCTGCTACACCAAGTCGCACGTCAATACCTTTGTCATCATCAGCGGCGATTCCGATTTCTCGCCGCTGGTGTCCAAGCTGCGCGAGAACAACAAGAAGGTGATCGGGGTGGGGGTCAAGCAATCCACCTCGGACCTCCTCATCGCCAATTGCGACGAATTCATCTTCTATGACGACCTGGCGCGCGAAGGCCAGCGCGCGGCCGACGCCCGCCGCGACAACCGCGGCGGTGGCAATGCCGGCCAGCGCCGCACGCCCGACGAGGAGCGTCGCCGCAAGGAAGAATTGGAAGCCCGCAAGACCCAGGCGGTCGACATGGTGGTCGAGACCTTCGAGGCTTTGATGGCCGAACGCGGCGACAGCGGCAAGATCTGGGCCTCGGCCCTGAAGGACGCGCTCAAGCGCCGCCGGCCGGATTTCAACGAGTCGTACTACGGCTTCCGCGCCTTCGGCAACCTGCTGGACGAGGCGCAATCGCGCGGCTTCCTGGAGGTCGGGCGCGAGGAGAAATCCGGCACTTACGTCTATCGCGACAACGCCGGCGGCGCGCCGGTCCTGGCGGCGGGCCGGTCGGACTCGCGCGCGGCCGAGGCCCTGTTGCGCGACGGCCACCATGCGCAGGCCGAAGCGCTGCTGCGCCAGGCGCTGCAACATGACCGACCGCCGGTGACGCTATGGCGGCTGCTTGCGCGGGCCTTGCGGCGCCAGGGA
>NZ_JCBANN010000070.1:0-25389 GCF_059761975.1 Achromobacter sp. 46006 | reverse complement strand
CTCGGTCAAGCGGGTGACGGACATCATGGGCGAGATCTCTGCGGCCTCGGAAGAGCAGTCCAGCGGTATCGACCAGGTCAACCGGGCGGTGTCGCAGATGGACGAGGTGACGCAGCAGAACGCGGCGTTGGTGGAAGAGGCGGCGGCCGCGGCCGGCTCGCTGCAGGAGCAGGCGCAGCGCCTGGCCGAAGCGGTGGCGGTGTTCAAGATCAATGCCGGCGAAGTGATCGAAGTGCCGGCGCAGCGCCTTTCCTCGGGTCGGCAAGGCGCCGACGACTCGCGGCTGCAAGCGTCTGACGCGCTTGCGCTTGGACATTGAGGTCGGCAGTGGCGACAGCAGCAAACCTGGCGCCGTCCATTCCGGTGGACCGCCAATTCGATTTCCGGGACGCGGATTTTTCCCGCGTCCGCAAGATGATCCATGCGCGGGCCGGTATCTCGCTGGGCGCGCACAAGCGGGAAATGGTCTACAGCCGGCTGGCGCGGCGCTTGCGCGCGCTGGGCCGGCAGGACTTCGCCAGCTATCTGGACCAGCTCGAGAATGAGCCGGATGCGGCGGAGTGGGAAGATTTCGTCAACGCGCTGACGACCAACCTGACTGCGTTCTTCCGCGAATCGCATCATTTTCCGATCCTGGCGGACTTCGCGCAGAAGCGCGGCGGTCCGGTGTCGGTCTGGTGTTGCGCGGCCTCCACCGGCGAGGAACCCTATTCCATCGCCATCACGCTGGCCGAAGCCCTGGGGCCGCGCGCCGGCGGCTGCACGGTGCTGGCCACCGACATCGACACCAATGTGCTGAATCGGGCGCGCAGCGCGGTCTATCCCGCCGAGCGCGTGGCCAAGATGGAAGAAAGCCGGCTCAAGCGCTTTTTCCTGAAAGGCCGCGGGGCCAACGCGGGACAGGTCAGGGTGCGGCCCGAGATCGCCGACATGGTGCGGTACGAGACCTTGAACCTGCTGGCGCCGTCGTGGCCGATCAGCGAGAAGTTCGACGTGATCTTCTGCCGCAACGTCATGATCTATTTCGACAAGCCGACCCAGGCGAAGATTCTCGAGCGGTTCGTGCCCTTGCTCAAGCCGGGTGGCCTGCTGTTCGCGGGCCATTCCGAGAATTTCACCTATATCAGTCGGGATTTCCGTCTGCGCGGGCAGACAGTGTACGAATGCGCGGGCAAGGTCTAGGCGGGCCCTCGCGGCAGGCTTGCGATCGTACCGAGGCGATAAACAATGCAGAAAATCAGAGTCTTATGTGTGGATGATTCCGCGCTGGTGCGCGGACTGATGACCGAAATCATCAATAGCCAGCCGGATATGGAAGTGGTTGCGACCGCGCCCGATCCGCTGGTGGCGCGCGAGTTGATCAAGAAGCACAATCCCGACGTGCTGACGCTGGACGTGGAAATGCCGCGCATGGACGGCCTGGATTTCCTCGAAAAGCTGATGCGCCTGCGGCCGATGCCGGTGGTGATGGTGTCGTCGCTGACCGAGCGGGGGGGGGAAATCACGTTGCGCGCGCTTGAACTGGGCGCCATCGACTTCGTCACCAAGCCCAAGCTGGGCATCCGCGACGGCCTGCTCGAATACACCGAGATCATCGCCGACAAGATCCGCGCGGCAGCGCGCGCCAAGTTGCGCGCGCCCAGTCCGCACGCCCCGGCGCCGGCTCCGGCGCCGATGTTGCGCCGGCCGCTGGCGAGTTCGGAAAAACTGGTGATCGTAGGCGCCTCGACCGGCGGCACGGAAGCCATCCGCGAAGTGTTGCAGCCCTTGCCGCCGGACAGCCCGGCGATCCTGATCACGCAGCACATGCCGGCCGGCTTCACGCGATCGTTCGCGCAACGGCTGGATGCGTTGTGCGCGGTGACGGTGCGCGAAGCCGTGCACGGCGAGCGCGTGCTGCCGGGCCACGTGTACCTGGCCCCGGGCGGCGAAATGCACATGCGCCTGGGGCGCAGCGGCGCCAACTACGTAATCGAGCTGGAAGCCAGCGAACCTGTCAATCGCCACCGCCCGTCGGTGGATGTGTTGTTTAATTCCGCGGCCTTGGCGGCGGGCAAGAACGCCATCGGTGTCATCCTGACCGGGATGGGCAAGGACGGAGCGGCCGGCATGTTGGCCATGCACCGCGCCGGCGCCCATACCATCGCGCAGGATGAAGCCAGTTGCGTGGTCTTCGGCATGCCCCGGGAGGCCATTGCGATCGGCGCGGCTGATGAAGTGGTGCCGCTGTCGGCGATGAGTGAGCGCATTCTGACTCGCCTGGGCGACCGGGGGCACCGCGTTTGATGCGGATGTCGTCCCGATCGATCTCAAGCAAATTTCTTCTGGAGTAAAAGATGGTAGACAAGGGCATCAAGATTCTGGTGGTGGATGATTTCCCCACCATGCGGCGGATCATCCGCAACCTGCTCAAGGAGTTGGGTTTCGAGAACGTGGATGAAGCCGAAGACGGCGCGATCGGCCTGGAAAAGCTGCGCAATGGCGGCTTCCAGTTCGTCGTGTCCGACTGGAACATGCCCAACCTGGACGGCCTGGAGATGCTCAAGCAGATCCGCGCCGACGCCAGCCTGGCCTCGCTGCCGGTGTTGATGGTGACGGCCGAGGCCAAGAAAGAGAACATCGTGGCGGCGGCCCAGGCCGGCGCCAACGGTTACGTGGTCAAGCCTTTCACCGCGGCAACGCTGGAAGAGAAGCTGGTCAAGATCTTCGAGAAACTCGGCGGCTGAGGTGTGCAATGAGCACGACGCAGAATGACGACCCGACCGATTCGCCCGACCTGATTCATCGCATTGCCTCGCTGACCCGCATGCTGCGTGACAGCATGCGCGAGCTGGGGCTGGACCAGGCGATCAAGGACGCGGCCAACGCCATCCCCGATGCCCGTGACCGCCTGCGCTATGTGGCGCAGATGACCGAGCAGGCCGCCAACCGCGTGCTGAACGCGACCGAGGCCGCCGGCCCGATCCAGGACGGCATGTCGCGCTCGGCCCAGGCGTTGGACAGCCGTTGGCAGCAATGGTACGACCAGCCGCTGGAGCTGCCCGAGGCCCGCGAACTGGTCAAGGATACGCGCGCGTTCCTGCAGGACGTGCCCAAGCAGACGCAGCAGACCCAGTCCAAGCTGATGGAAATCATCATGGCGCAGGACTTCCAGGATCTCACCGGTCAGGTCATCATGCGCATGATGGACGTGGTCGGCGCGATCGAGCGCGAGCTGCTGCAGGTGCTGCTGGACAACGTGCCGCAGGAGCGCCGCGACGAAGCCAACAGCCTGCTCAACGGGCCGCAGGTCAGTCCGCAGGGCAAGGCCGACGTGGTCACCAGCCAGGATCAGGTCGACGACCTGCTCGCCAGCCTCGGCTTTTGAGCGGGCGGGTGCCGCGTGACCGACCATGCCCGGCTGCCGGGCATGGTCGTATTCCCTAAGGGTGTGAAAGCGCGCCCTTGGGTAGACTGCAAACCAATAAGAATCGGGGCCCAGCAGTAGCAGACAGGGCGCGGCCACGCGCCCAGGCAACGGATGCCCGCAGAAGGCGATCCGGGCCGCACAAGGAGGTGCCATCTTGGCCAGATCCGTTTTCCGATTCGGAGGCATCTGGGGTTTGTTGCGCCGGCTCAATCGCGGCCGCGCCACGCTGTCCGAACGCCCGTTGTCCCTCAGCCCGGCCGCCTGGCCGTTGTACCGCTTCCTGGCGGGCATCCGTGAGCGCATCGCCACGGTGCGGCAATCCAGCATCGAAATCGCCTTGAACGCGGCCCGTACGCAGTTCCAGGCCGGGCGCTGTGCGCTGCTGGCGCAAGAGCAGGCTCGCGCGGCCGAGGCGTTGGCGGCCAGCGGCGCGCAGATCGCGGCGCTATCCGCGTCCACGTCGACCCACGCGCGCGATATCGCCGAGGTCTCGGCGCAGAATTTGCGCACGGCCGAACAGGCGCTGGCGGAGCTGTCCGAGGTCAAGGAGCGGGTCGATCGCATGACTCGCGAGATGACGGTCTTTACCGACGTGGTGGGCCAGTTGACGGACCGGGCGCGGTCGGTGGGCGACATCAGCAAGCTGATCAAGGATATCGCCCTGCAGACGCAACTGCTGGCGCTGAACGCAGGCGTCGAAGCCGCGCGCGCCGGCGATGCGGGGCGCGGCTTCACGGTGGTGGCCAGCGAGGTGGGGCGGCTGGCCGAGCGGGTCAATGCCGCCACCAGCGACATCGGCCGCCACACCGGCGAGATGATCGAACTGGTCGATTCGACCCAGCGCCAGACCGGCGCATTGCGCGATGACGTGGATGCTTCCGGCGCGGTGCTGGACAAGACCTGCCAGGACTTCCAGCATTTCGTGCACGATTTCGACAGCATGAACCGCCAGGTGGGCGAAGTGGTGCAGGCGATCGGCGAAGTCGATGCCACCAACCACGGCATGAGCCAGGACGTGAGCCGGATCGCGGCGCTGAGTGCCGACGTGCGCGAGCGGGTTGCCAGCATGTCTGGAGAAATCGACCGGATCCGGCGCCAGACCGAGAGCGTGCAGCAGGCATTGTCGGACATGCGCACCGGCAATACCGCTTTCGACCGGCTGGCGGAAACGCTGGAGGCTTTCCGGGCGGCGGCGACGCGGCTGCTGATGCATGCCCGCGCGCGCGGCCTGGACGTGTTCGACCGGCACTACCAGCGCATCGCGGGCAGCGAGCCGCCGCGCTATCACACGGCCTACGACCGGGCCATCGACGCGTCCCTGACGCGGTTGCTGGACAGCGTGCTGGATGCGGTGCCGGGCGGCAGCTATGCGCTGCTGGTGGACGCACGGGGCTATGCCCCGGCCCACAACAGCCGATATTCCCATGCGCCCAGCGGCGACCCGGCGCAGGACATCGCGCGGGTGCGCCACAAGCGGATTTTCGACGATCCGGTCGGCGCCCGGCTGGCCGCGAATACCGAAACCCTGCTGTTTCAGACCTATTCGCGGGACACCGGCGAGATTGTCAATGACATATCCGTGCCGTTGTTCCTGGACGGCGATCACTGGGGAGCGGTGCGCATTGGCCTGGATTATGCGTGTTTCCAGGCAGCCCAGGACGGCGCCGGGCAGGCTGCCAGGCCGGCGGCCGCGGCGGGGTGAGCGGCGCGGTGAATGGCCGCGGGAGGGCGCGGCGGACTGCGGTTCGCGGGCGCGCTGACCGTGCCTGGCAGGCGCCGGCGGAAGGCGGGTGCGCGGCGGGGGCGCGGCGCATCCGGGAATAGCGCCGCTTTCCCCCCGTTTCTTGGCTTATCGCCAAAAGGCCAGGCCTCCTAGAATCTCGGCGGGCAGCTCGTAATCCGTCAATCCGCGAGCCGCAACGATACCGCAGAGCATGGCCGAAGAAAGCGACCTCGAGAAAACCGAAGCCGCCTCTCCCAGGCGCCTGGAAAAGGCGCGCGAGGAGGGGCAGATTGCGCGTTCCCGGGAACTGGGCACGTTCATGATGCTGGCCGTCGGGGTCGGGACGATCTGGGCCACCGGGGCTTCGATTTATAAGGGACTGAACGGTGTGCTGCGCAACGGGCTGGCGTTCGACCAGCGCGTGGTGTCCGATCCCGGTGTCATGGTCGAGCAGGCCGTCGATGGCTTCGGCCACGCGCTGCTGGTGGTGTTGCCGATATTCGGCCTGCTGGCAGTGGTCGCGGTGCTGTCCAGCGTGCTGCTGGGCGGGATCGTAATCTCCGGCAAGCCGTTGTCGCCGAATTTCTCCAAGCTGAGCCTGTTCGCGGGGCTCAAGCGCATGTTCTCGTCGCAGACCGTGGTGGAGCTGATCAAGGCGCTGGCCAAGGCCCTGCTGGTGGGCGGGGTGGCGGTGTGGGTGCTGTGGCGCTATCACGACGATATGCTCAGCCTGATGCACGTGGCGCCGTCCGCGGCGCTGACCAAGGCATTGGGCCTGGTGGCGATGTGCTGCGCCTTCATTGTCGCTTCGTTGCTGATCGTGGTGCTGCTGGACGTGCCGTGGCAGATCTGGAGCCATCTGAAGAAGTTGCGCATGTCCAAGGAAGACGTGCGCCAGGAACACAAGGAAAGCGAGGGCGACCCCCACACCAAGGCCCGCATCCGCCAGCAGCAGCGGCAGGCGGCGCGCCGCCGCATGATGTCCGAGGTGCCCAAGGCCGACGTGGTCGTGACCAACCCGACCCACTACGCCGTGGCGCTGAAGTACGAGGAAGACAAGAGCGGCGCCCCGCGGGTGCTGGCCAAGGGCACCGGACTGGTGGCCGCCAAGATCCGCGAACTGGCCGCCGAGCATCGCATTCCCACATTGGAAGCGCCGCCGCTGGCGCGCGCCCTGTATCAACACGTCGAGCTGGGGCACGAAATCCCGGCCGAGCTATATACCGCCGTCGCGGAAGTGCTGGCGTGGGTCTTCCAGTTGCGCTCATGGCGCTCGGGATGGGGCGCCGAACCCGAGGCGCCCACGTCCCTGGCCGTGCCGGCCGCGCTGGACCCGCAGGCCAAATCCGCAGCACAAGGAGTTTAAGGAATGAGCGCTCTGCTCACCATGTTGAAAAGCACCGGAGGCACGCACGCGCGCCTGCTGGCCGGCCCCATCCTGATCGTGATGGTGCTGGGCATGATGGTGCTGCCGCTGCCCACCTTCCTGCTCGACCTGCTGTTCACCTTCAATATCGCGCTGTCGGTGATGATCCTGCTGGTGGCCATGTTCACCCGCAAGCCGCTCGACTTCGCCGCCTTCCCGGCGGTGCTGCTGTTCGCCACGCTGCTGCGCCTGTCGCTGAACGTGGCCTCGACCCGGGTGGTGCTGCTGCACGGCCACACCGGCCCGGACGCGGCGGGCAAGGTGATCGAGGCCTTCGGCCACTTCCTGGTGGGCGGCAACTTCGCCGTCGGCATCATCGTTTTCATCATCCTGACCATCATCAACTTCATCGTCATCACCAAGGGCGCGGGGCGGATCGCCGAAGTCGGCGCGCGCTTCACCCTGGACGCGATGCCCGGCAAGCAGATGGCCATCGATGCCGACCTGAACGCCGGCCTGATCGGCGAGGACGAGGCTCGCAAGCGCCGCGCCGAGGTGTCGCAGGAATCGGATTTCTTCGGCTCGATGGACGGCGCCAGCAAGTTCGTGCGCGGCGACGCCATCGCCGGCCTGCTGATCATGGCGATCAACGTCATTGGCGGCCTGATCGTGGGCGTGGCCCAGCACGACATGTCGATGAGCGAATCGGCCCGCGTCTACACCTTGCTGACCATCGGCGACGGCCTGGTGGCGCAGATCCCGGCGCTGGTGATCTCGACCGCCGCCGGTGTGGTGGTCTCGCGCGTGTCCACCGACCAGGACATCGGCCAGCAGATCATCAGCCAGCTATTCTCCAACCCCAGCGTGATGTTCCTGACGGCCGGCATCATCGGCATCATGGGCCTCATTCCCAACATGCCGCACATTGCCTTCCTGACCCTGGCCGGCGCGCTGGCCTGGGGCGGTTGGGCCATGCACAAGCGGCGCCAGGCGGCCGAGGTGGCCGCCGCCGAGGCGCCTCAGCAGGCGGTGACGCAGGCCCAGGCCGCCGCGGCCGAAGCCAGTTGGGACGACGTTTCGATGGTTGACCAGCTCGGCCTGGAGGTCGGCTACCGCCTGATCCCGCTGGTCGACCACGCCCAGAATGGCGAGCTGCTGCACCGCATCCGCAGCCTGCGCAAGAAATTCGCCCAGGACGTCGGGTTCCTGCCACCGGTGGTGCATATCCGCGACAACCTGGAGCTCAAGCCCAACGACTACCGCATCTTGCTGTCGGGGGTCGAGATCGGCCACGGCGTGGCCATGCCGGGCCAGTGGCTGGCGATCGACCCGGGCGGCGTGACCATGCAGATCAAGGGCACGCCCACCACCGACCCGGCCTTCGGCCTGCCGGCGCTGTGGATCGACGGCAGCCTGCGCGATCAGGCCCAGGTGGTCGGCTACACGGTGGTGGACGCCGGCACCGTGGTCGCCACCCACCTGAACCACCTGATGCACCGCCATGGCTCCAACCTGCTCGGTCGCCAGGAGGTGCAGCAATTGCTGGACCGCATCGGCCGCGATGCGCCCAAGCTGGTCGAGGACCTCGTGCCCAAGACGCTGTCGCTCACGGCGCTGCAGAAGGTGCTGCAGGGCCTGCTGGCCGAGGAAGTGCCGATCCGCGACATGCGCACCATCATCGATACGCTGTCCGAGCACGGCCCGCGTCTGGCGGCGCTGGCGGCCGGCACCGGGGGCCAGCCCGATATCAACGAACTGATCGCGCTGACTCGCCGTTCGCTGGGCCGCGCCATTACCCAGCAGTGGTTCCCGGGCGAAGGCGAGTTGCGGGTGATCGGCCTCGATGTCAAGCTCGAGCGGGTACTGTCGCAGGCGCTGACCACCAGTGGCGGCCTGGAGCCGGGCCTGGCCGATACCTTGCTGCGCGAAACCCAGGCGGCGGTCGAGCGCCAGGAGTCGCAGGGCAATGCCCCGGTGCTGCTGGTGTCGCCGGTGCTGCGCGCGCCTTTGTCGCGCTTCCTGCGCCACCATCTGCCGCAGTTGGGGGTGCTGTCGAACACGGAGATTCCGGATGAGCGCATGGTCCGCGTGACCGCGCTCATCGGCGGAGGTAATGGTCAATGAAAATAAGCCGCTTCTTTGGCGCCAACAGCCGCGAAGTCATGCGCCAGGTGCGCCAGGTGCTCGGTCCCGACGCGTTGATTGTGTCGAACCGCAGTGTGGATGGGGGCATCGAGGTGCTGGCCACGGTCGAGGGTGCGTTCGAGGACGCGCCCCGGCATGCGCGGGATCATGCGCCGCCGGCCTACGCCGATGGTCACGCGCCACCCCGCGCGCCGCTGACGCACGAGACGCCGGCGGTGCCGCCACCTGCCTATGCTTCGCCCGCGCCGCGGCCGGCTCATGGCGCCAGCGCGCAGCCGGCGGGCCCGCTGCCGTCCCCCGTGGCCTCGCCCATGACGCCACCGGTGGCGCCACAACCGGCCTACGCCGTGCCATCGCGCTCCATCGCCGCCTATCAGTCGGCTTATGCCGCGCCGGCCGCGCCGGCGCATGCGGGGCGCGAGGCAGTGGCCGAGCCCGTCGTCCGCCAGGCGCCGCCAGTGGCCAGCCCGGCGCCCGCCATGGCGCCGCCGCCCGTGGCCGCGGCTGCCGTGGCCGCGCCGGCGGCGCCCGTGCGCATGGAAATGCCGGCCTTGCCGCCGGCGCGTGAACTGCCGCCGGCGATGGCGCGCACGCCCGATGCGCCGCTGCGCAATGGGCCGGGGGTGCCGCCAGCGGCGTTGCCCGGCGATGCCGCGGCTGGGCTGCAGGACGCCATCAGCGCCTTGCGCGGCGCGCTCGAAAGCCGCATGGACGGCCTGCTCTGGGGAGGGCGCCAGGGGCCGGGGCGCGAGCCGGCGGGCGCCGCCTTGTTCCGCAGCCTGCTGGACGCGGGCTTCAGTACCAAGCTGGTGCGCACGCTGGTCGAGCGCATGCCGGCAGGCATGACGTCCGACGCGGCGCTGGCCTGGGCTCGCAATGAACTGGTCACGCATCTGCCGGTGCTGGGCTCGGAAGATGAATTCCTGGGCGGCGGCGTGTATGCGCTGGTTGGTCCCACCGGCGTCGGCAAGACCACCACGCTGGCCAAGCTGGCGGCGCGTTGCGTCGCCCGCGAAGGGCGCGAGCAGGTGGCGATGCTGACCACCGATAATTTTCGGATCGGCGCGCTCGAGCAGTTGCAGATCTACGGCCGCCTGATGGGCGTGCCGGCGCACTCGGTACGCGATGCCGGCGAGCTGCGCCGCATCCTGGGTGAACTGGGCAACCGCAAGATCGTGCTGATCGACACCACCGGCATCAGCCAACGCGACCGCCAGGTCGCCGAGCAGGCCGCGATGCTGTGCAATGCCGGCAAGCCGGTGCGCCGGTTGCTGGTGCTCAATGCCGCCAGCCAGGGCGATACGCTCGACGAGGTGGCGCACGCCTATCGCAATGGCGTGGGCGAGGATGTGGCCGGCTGCATCATCACCAAGCTCGACGAGGCCTCGCGCCTGGGCGCGGCGCTGGACACGGCGATCCGTCATCGGCTGCCGATTCACTATTCGTCGATTGGCCAGAAGGTGCCGGAGCATCTGGAGCTGGCGCGCGCCGATGCGCTGATCGACCGCGCCTTTGCCATGATGGAGCGCGCCCGCGCGTTGTACTCGCCGAGCGAGGCCGACATGGCGTCGTTGTGGTCGACGCCGCGCGAGGCCGAAGCGGCGGATCCGGCGCGCCGTCGCCAGTTGCTGGCCTCGGCCATTCTGCGTCCGCAAGGCGGCGCAGGCTCGATCGAGGCCGCGCAGAATCTGGACGATACCCTGGGCTGGCTCGATACCGATCCAGCCTGCGTGCAGGCGCGCGCCTCGTGGCGCGAGTATGTCAGTGACGGCGCTGGCTCGAGCCTGGCGGCGCTGGGCGAGACGCCGCTGGCAGTGGTGCGGCGGGAGTTCTCCAGCGCGTGCAGCCGCAACCTGCTGGTGATGCATGGCAAGACCAGCATGAAGGGCGAGGCGCTGCCGGGCGGCACGCTGCTCAGCGCGGTGCTGATGAGCGACCGTGGCGCGGCATTGGCCGCGCCGGCGCAGCAACTGGTGCTGCCGCACGGCATGCTGTCTTCGTTTGCCCCGGCCGCGGCGGCCCAGCCGGACACGGCGCTGGCGCTGGAGGCGCGGGTGCGCTGGCTGGGCCAGCAGTTGTCCAGCGTGCCGGCCGTGCACATGCTGGAGGCCGGCACCTCGGCGCTGTGGCAAAGCCTCAGCGAGCAGGGCGTGTCGTGGGTGGCGCGCAGCCCCGGGGGCATGCGGGTCATCCAGGATGATTGCCCGACCAACCTGAATGCGGTGGGCAAGAGCGTCGGCTATCTGCCGGTGGGGCAGCCGGGTGACATGCCTGGCCTGCGGGCGGTTGCCGGTACCCGGCCGGCGCCGCTGGCGCTGTGGGCGTCGGGCACCGAGATCGGCTTGCCCGGACGCGGCGAAGCGGCCCGGTTGCGGCTGGTGTGCGCGCGCCTGATCGATACGGTCAGTGGGCAGGTGGCGGGCCAATTGTTCGGCTTGACCAACCTGTCGGCCAGCCAGGCCGACGCCGCCACGGTGGCGCGCTGGCTGGTGCTGCAGGACGAGGCGCGGGCCGGCTTCCGCTACATGGCCAATGCCTGGCAGGCGTTGCCCGCGGTCGACGGCGCGCATACGCTGGCGCGGCAATCGCTCATGGCCGGCCAATTGGGCGCGGCCTGCTGGCAACTGGCGCATGCGTCGGCTGCCGACGGTGTGCGGGCGACGTTGGCCGGTGTCGTCAGCCCGGAGCGCAAGCTGTCCGGGCGCCTGTTGCCGGTGGCGCTGCTGAAGATGTTCGCGATGCTGGAGATGGCCGGCGGCGTCTAGCGGCGCTTACGCGGGGAGAATCCTGCACGACAAGACAAACAGCCCGCGAATTGCGGGCTGTTTGTCTTGTTGCCCCGGCTGGCCGGGGGAAGCGCGGAGCGGCCTAGCCGGCGACGATGGGCTTGCGACCCGGCGCGTTGCGGGCGCCACGGCCCTGGGCGTCATAGGTGGAGGCGCCGCCCAAACCGCCAATCTGGCGCAGCGCGTCCAGCGATTGCTGGGTGTAGCGCAGGTGCACGTCGATCAAGGCGCCGTTGCGCATGTTGATCTCGTTGGCCGAGGCCGACTTGGACAGCAGGGCCTGCCAGACGCCGGACAATTGCGGATGCAGCACGGCGGCCTGCTCGGTGCCGGCGTGGCCGGCGGGCAGGCCGATCTCGGCCAGCAGGCCGTCACGGGTGTTGCTCAGGTCGACCAATTGCCGGGCGACACTGCCCTTGCGTTCGGTGATGTCATGCAGCGCGTCGACGTTGCCGGGTCCGACCAGCACCTTGGTTTCTTCTTCCAGGATGGAAGAAAACTCGGTGATCAGAGCGTCTTCCTGTTTCAGGCAGGCTTGCAGGGACTCGACAGGGCTCATGGTCATGCTGGGACGGGGCGGGAGGCGAAGGTCGCGAAAACGGCGGATTGACGACGGGTTTATTTCAGCAGGTCGCGGGCGCTGGCGATCAGGCCGTCGGCGATGCGGCTGGTATCGATCTTGAGCTGGCCCGAGGCGATGGCGGCGCGGATGGCGGCAACGCGCTCGACGTTGATGTCGTTCGAGCCGTCCTGCAGGGCGAGCATTTTGCGCGAAGCCGAACTCAGCGCGACTTGCGAGCTGCTGGCGCCGCTTGCGCCGCCGGCGCCATAGGCCTGGGCGACCGCGGACTCGGCGCGAGGGCTGACGGCGTCGGGCGAGATGGGCCGGTTGGTGGTCGAATTGATTTTCAAGGTGTTCTCCGCAGGGCGTCCTGGGTCGGTTTGCGACGGGTCCGCCTACTTATGCCTCTGTAACGACAGAGCCGGAAAGAACTTTAGGGCAGGCGGCCTGTTGCCGCAATGCGATATGTAACATGACCTAAAGTTGTATTTCGACCAGGCCGGCGTTGCGCACCACGCCGCTGACCACCTGGCCGCTGGCGGTGCGGACCTGCACGGTGGCGCCGGGCGCCGCGTTGTCCAGGGCCAGTCCTTCGCTGCTGACGACAAAGCCCTTGCCGCGGGCGTTGATGCGCACATTCGAGCCACGCAATACCGACTGCGCGTTGCGCAGCGCCGTACTCTTGACCGGCTGGCCGGCATTGATGCGATAGGCCGCCGTCATGCCGATCACGGCTTCGGGGCGTGTGATGGCGCCGGGCGGCAGGGCCACCAGGTCGCCCTCGCGCGGGGTCAGGTCGGCCGGGGTCAGCGCCTGGCCCGCGGCGATCATGCGCGAGGCGACATAGTAGTTGCCCGGCACGCTGACCGTGGCTTGCAGGTAGGTGGTCCAGGCCTTGGGGGCGTTGCAGCGCACGCCCACCGTCATGCGCGAACGCAGCCTCATACCCGATGGCATAAATGGGGACATGGCATCGCAGGGCGCCAGCCGCTCGACCCGCGGCGGATCGAGCGCCACGGAAGGCTGGCCGGGCAGGGCGGCCAGTTGTTCCAGCAAATACGCCTGCGCGGTGGCGATGATGGCTTCCGGCGCCTGCGTCGGGGCGTCCTGAGCCTGGGCTGCCACGGCGGGGGCCAGCAGCAGGGCGGCCAGGCAGACAGCGCGCGCGCGGAGGATGGCGGGGGATTTCATGATGTCTGAATTGTAGAAGCCCGTGCCGCGCGGCAATACGTGAATTGGATGAGAAATGATGGGTTATTTGGTTGATTGTGTTGTGCCGCCGAACCCTATGATGCCGTCATCCAATGGGATAGCGGTGTGTCCGCCGTCCCGGGTTTCATCCGTATTGAAGGCGATCCGATGTTAGACCGGCTTAATGAAGATTTCCGCTTCTTCCAGCAGTCCCTGGCGCTGCGTGCGCAGCGCCAGGAAGTGCTGTCCTCCAACATCGCCAATGCCGACACGCCTAACTACAAGGCGCGCGATTTCGATTTCAAGGCGGCGATGCAGAACGCCATCGAAGGCTCCATGCGTCTGCCCGATACGTCGTTGACGCTGACCTCGGCGCGCCACATTCCGGCCAAGGCCGTCTCCGAGGGCCCGACCCAGATGCTGTATCGCCTGCCGTACCAGCCCAGCCTGGACGGCAATACCGTCGACATGGACATCGAGCGCGTGCAGTTCGCCGATAACACCTTGCATTACCAGAGCACGATGCAACTGCTGTCGGGGCGCATCCGCACCATGATGGCCGCCATCCAGGATTGATTTTCAAAGGGAACCGCAGGCAATGTCCTTGTTGAGCATTTTCGATATCGCCGGTTCGGCACTGAGCGCGCAGTCGCAGCGCATGAACGTGGCGGCCAGCAACATGGCCAACGCCGACAGCGTAGTCGGCCCCGACGGCCAGCCGTACCGGGCCCGCCAGGTGGTATTCCAGGTCAACCCGCCGGCCGGCCAGGCGCTGGGCCGCGAGATCGGCGGCGTCCGGGTGGCGGGCGTGGTGGTGGACCAGTCGCCGCTCAAGATGGTCTACGACCCCAAGCATCCGCTGGCTGACGCCCAGGGCTACGTCAGCATGCCCAACGTCGACCCCGTGGCCGAGACCGTCAACATGATCGCGGCGTCGCGCTCGTACCAGGCCAACGTCGAGGTGCTGAACACCGCCAAGAGCCTGATGCAGAAAACCCTCACCATCGGCCAATCCTGATTCTCCTGATTCCGCGCGCCGCGCCGCCCGCGCGGAAGTTTTTGAAGAAGTGAACCCATGACTACCGTCGACCAATCCACAAGCACGACCGGCCTGGGCCTTGCGCAAGTTGGCGCCAACGGCTCGAGCACCGCGCAGGGCCTGCAGGACCAGTTCCTGAAGCTGCTCGTGACGCAGCTCAAGAACCAGGACCCGCTGAACCCGATGCAGAACGCCGAGCTCACCTCGCAGCTGGCGCAGATCTCCACGGTGGAAGGCATCACGAACCTGAAGAACACCATGCTGGCCATCAGCGGCCAGATCGACGTGTCGCAGTCGATGAATGCCGTGGCGATGATCGGCAAGGGCGTGCTGGTCCCGGGGGCGAGCGTCAAGGTTGGCGTGGATGCCGAGAATCCCTCCGAGCGCGTGGTCACGCCCTACGGCCTGGATCTGCAGAATGATGCGACCAAGGTCCAGGTGCGCATTTCGGACAGCAATGGCGCGGTCGTGCGCACCATCGAGCTGGGCGAGCAGAAGGCCGGCGTGTACACGCTGGACTGGGATGGCAAGAACGACGCCGGCGTGGCGCTGGACGCGGGCGCGTATACCGTGTCCGTGCTGGCCACGGACGGCGACGGCAAGAAGGTGGCCGCCGAAGTGCTGAAGTACGGCAAGGTCAAGAGCGTGGCCTACTCCACCAATGGCCTGCGTCTGGACATGGGCCTGGACGGCCAGACCAGCATGCTGGACGTGCGCAAGGTGATCGGCTGAGGCCAGCCGGTTTGATGATCAGCCGGCGCCACGGCGGCGGTTTCCAAATTTAGAGATTAGCGAGAGAAAACATGGGCTTCGGACAAGGATTGAGCGGCTTGAACGCCGCGGCGCAGAACCTGGACGTCATCGGCAACAACATCGCCAACTCGGGCACTGTCGGCTTCAAGTCGTCGACCGCCTCGTTCGCCGACGTCTATGCCAGCTCGCGCGTCGGCCTGGGCACCAAGGTGTCCGGCATCACCCAGCGCTTCACGGTGGGCACGGTCACTGGCGGCGGCGGTGAATACGATATCGCCATCGACGGCGCCAAGGGCATGTTCCGCGTCACCGACCAGAGCGGCGCGGTCATGTACAGCCGTAACGGCGAATTCCTGGTCGACAAGAACAACTTCATCGTCAACGCGCAGGGCTACCGCCTGACGGGCTATCCCGCCGGCGGCATCGGCGCCAACCCGGTCGAACTGCAACTGCCCACCGCCAACGTGGCGCCCAAGGCCACCAGCACGGCCACCACCGTCGCCAACCTGGATGCCAACGCCAAGGTCATCTACCAGGTCGACACCGTGACCTCGCCGGCAGTGCCCGGCTCGGTGACGCTGGGCGGCACCGCTTATACCTTCACCCGGGCGGCTGGTGGCGCCATCACCTGGACGCCGGGCAACCCGCCCGCGGCCACCTACGGCACCGCGCCCGACACCGTGACCATCGACGCCACGGGCCAGGTCACCGCCGGCAACCTCAACGTCATTCCCGGCTTCGTCGACTACACCGCCGCCGTGACCGAGGTCGGCAGGCCGTTCGATCCCAAGGTCACCACCAGCTACACCAACGCCTCGCCCATGACGGTGTACGACTCGCTGGGCAACTCGCACCAGGTGATGCAGTACTTCGTCAAGCGCGCCGCCGATGCCGCTGGCAATAGCGTCTACGATGTCTACTACACCATCGACGGCCAGGCCATGGCGCCGACCACCGAGGCGGGCGGTGTGTGGGGCAACCCGACGCAGTTCACGTTCAACAAGGCCGGCGCCATGACCAGCGCCAACACGGTCAACCTGTCGTTCGCCACGCCGGGCGGCAACACCACCCCGGCCGATCCCCTGGCCATCGCCGTCAACTACACCGGCACCACGCAGTACGGCAGCGCCTATGCGCTCAAGAGCCAGCCGGACGGCTACACCTCGGGCGAATTCAGCGGCATCAATATCAGCGCCGACGGCAGCCTGGTGGCCCAGTACACCAACGGCGAAACGTCGATCGTCGGCACCATCGTGCTGGCCGACTTCGCCAACCTGCAGGGCCTGCAGCCGGTGGGCAACAACGCCTGGAAGGAAACCGCCTCTTCTGGCCAGCCGATCCTCGGCCAGCCGGGCAGCAACGGCATGTCCAAGGTGGTGGGGCAGGCGACCGAAGCCTCGAACGTCGACATGAGCAAGGAACTGGTCAACATGATCATTGCCCAGCGCACCTACCAGGCCAACTCGCAGACCATCAAGACCCAGGACGAAATCATGCAAGTCCTGATGAACCTGAAGTAATGCCCGACGGGCACGCGACGACACCGACGGAATAGGCAATGGATCGAATCATCTACACCGCCATGAATGGCGCAGCGCGGATCACGGAACACCAGGCCGCGCTCTCCAACAACATGGCCAACGTGAACACACCGGGTTTTCGCGAGCAGATCGCGTTGTACCGGTCGGTTCCGGTGAACGACGGCGTGAGCCTGCCGACGCGTGTCTCGACGGTGGCGTCGACGCCCCGCAACAACTTCGAGATGGGCAACATGCAGACCACCGGGCGCGACCTGGACGTGGCCCTGGCCAGTTCCAATGGCTGGATCGCCCTGCAAACCCCGCAGGGCGAGGCCTACACCCGCGCCGGCAGCCTGCAGGTGGGAATCAACGGCCTGTTGCAGACGTCGCTGGGCCAGCCGGTGATGTCCGACCAGAACGGCGTCATCGACGTGCCGGACCAGGCATCGCTGACGATCACCTCGGACGGCACGATCACCGCCATCGGTGCCGGCGATGCCCCCAACAATATTCTCAACCTGGGTCGCATCAAGCTCGTCAATCCTCCGGAAGCGCAATTGGTGCATGGCGACGACGGCGTCTTCCGCATGGCGCCGGTCAACGGCCAGCCGGCGCCGCCGCAGCCCGCCGACCCCAGCCTGCGGGTGCTGTCCGGCGTGCTGGAAGGCAGCAACACCAATCCCATGGCGTCGATGGTGGGCATGATCGAAAACGCCCGTCGCTTCGAGCAGCAGATGCAGGTGGTGCAGCAGGCGGACCGCAACGCCGAGCGCGCCAACGGCATTCTGTCGGTCGGCTGATCGGGTCGGTTGATCCGGATAACAATTTTCGCGCGCGGCCGGGCCGCCGCACCAGGAGTACTTCATCATGATGCGTTCGCTGTGGATTGCCAAGACGGGCCTGGAAGGTCAACAGACCTCGATGGACGTGATTTCCAACAACTTGGCCAACGTCGCGACCAATGGCTTCAAGCGTGGCCGCGCCGTGTTCCAGGACCTGATGTACCAGACCCTGCGCCAACCCGGCGCGCAGGTGGGCGATGCGACGCAATTGCCGTCGGGCCTGCAGCTCGGCACCGGTGCCCGCGTGGCCGCCACCGAGCGCATCCACACCACCGGCGGCCTGAACAACACCGGCGGCGAACTGGACGTGGCGATCAACGGTCGCGGCTTCCTGCAGGTCGAGCTGCCGGACGGCACCCAGGCCTACACCCGCGATGGCGCGCTGCAGCGCGACCAGAACGGCCAGTTGACCACGGTCAGCGGCTACGTGATCCAGCCGCCCATGAACGTGCCCGACAATGCCCTGTCGATCTCCATCGGCAAGGACGGCATCGTCTCGGTGACGCAGCCGGGCGCCGCCGGCGTCAACGTGCAGATCGGCCAGTTGCAGATCGCCACCTTCATCAACCCCACCGGCCTGCAGAGCGTCGGCGAGAACCTGTATCTGGAAACCGACGCCTCGGGTCCGGCCAACCTGTTGCAGCCCGGCGTCGACGGCGCTGGCACGTTCTTGCAGAACTACGTGGAAACCTCCAACGTGAACGTGGCCGAGGAACTGGTCAACATGATCACGACCCAGCGCGCTTATGAAATGAACAGCAAAGCCGTCAAGACCTCGGACGAAATGCTGGCCCGCCTGACTCAACTGTGATGCCTATGCCTGTCTTGCGTCTGGTTTCGAGCGCGGCCCTGGCGTTGCTGGTGGCCGGTTGCGCCATGATTCCGCCCGAGCCCATCGTGACCGGGCCGACGACGGCGCCGCCGCCGCCGCCGCCGATGCCGGCGGCGCAGCCTACCGGCTCGATCTACCAGCCCACGACTTACGGCAACTACCCGTTGTTCGAGGACCGCCGGCCGCGCAACGTCGGCGATATCGTCACCATCGTGCTGAACGAAAAGACGAACGCCTCGAAGAACGTCGCCACCAACACCAACCGCAGCGGCAGCGCCAGCCTGGGCATCACTGCGGCGCCGTCCTTCATGGACAGTTGGGCCAACGCCAACCTGAATACCGACGCCAAGGGCGGCAACGTGGCGCAGGGCAAGGGCGACAGCACCGCCAACAACGCCTTCACCGGCACCATCACCACCACGGTGGTGGGGGTGATGTCCAACGGCAACCTGCAGGTGGCCGGCGAAAAGCAGATCGCCATCAACCGTGGCAGTGAATACGTGCGCTTCTCGGGCGTGGTCGATCCCCGCTCGATCACCGGGACCAACACGGTGTCCTCGACCCAGGTGGCCGACGCCCGTATCGAATACCGCAGCAAGGGCGTCATGGACGAGGTCCAGACGATGGGCTGGCTGCAACGCTTCTTCCTGATCGTTTCGCCGTTCTGACCATGAAACATCCCACTCCGATTTCCGCCTTGCTGTCCCTGCTGGCCCGCGCCTGTGTCGTGGCCGGGCTGCTGGCCGGCGCCACGGCGGCGCACGCCGAGCGGCTCAAGGACCTGGCATCCATCCAGGGCGTGCGCGGCAACCAGCTCATCGGCTATGGCCTGGTGGTGGGCCTGGACGGCAGCGGCGACCAGGTGCGCCAGACGCCGTTCACGCAGCAGAGCCTGACCAACATGCTGTCGCAATTGGGCATCACCGTGCCTGCCGGCAGCAACATGCAGCTCAAGAACGTGGCGGCGGTCATGGTGACGACGACCCTGCCGGCCTTCGCACGGCCCGGCCAGACGCTGGACGTGGTGGTGTCCTCCATGGGCAACGCCAAGAGCCTGCGCGGCGGCACGCTGTTGATGACGCCGCTCAAGGGCGCCGACAGCCAGGTCTACGCGATCGCCCAGGGCAACATCCTGGTCGGCGGCGCCGGCGCCTCGGCCGGCGGTTCCAGCGTGCAGATCAACCAGCTCAACGGCGGCCGCATCAGCGGCGGCGCGATCGTCGAACGCGGCGTGCCCACCACCTTCGCGCGCGACGGCTATATCTACCTGGAAATGAACAACACCGACTTCGGCACCGCCCAGAACGTGGTGACGGCGTTGAACCGCAAGTTCGGACAAGGCACCGCCACGGCGCTGGATGGCCGCGTGGTGCAGGTGCGCAGCCCCATGGAGCTTTCGGCGCAGGCGCGCTTCCTGTCGCAGGTCGAGGACCTGCAGGTGACGCGCGCGCCGACCGTCGCCAAGGTCATCATCAATGCCCGCACCGGCTCGGTGGTCATGAACCGCACGGTCATGATCGAAGAGGCTGCCGTGGCGCACGGCAACCTGTCGGTCATCATCAACCGCCAGAACCAGGTGTCGCAACCGGATACGCCCTTCACCGAAGGGCAGACGGTGGTGGTGCCCAACACCCAGATCGAAGTGCGCCAGGAAAACGGTTCGCTGCAGCGCGTGAACACCAGCGCCAACCTGGCCGACGTGGTCAAGGGCCTGAACGCGCTGGGCGCCACGCCCCAGGACCTGCTGGCGATCCTGCAGGCCATGAAGAGCGCCGGCGCCCTGCGCGCCGAACTGGAAATCATCTGACCGCCATGGCCTACACCAGCCCCTCCACGCGCCTGGGCAGCCGCCAGGATTCCGTCTTCGACATGGGGCGCCTGTCGGACCTGAAGCGCGAAGTGACCAAGGATCCTGCCCACCCCGCCACCGAGCAGCAAAAGCAGGTCGCCAAGCAGTTCGAGGCCCTGTTCCTGCAGATGATGCTCAAGCGGATGCGCGAAGCCACGCCCAAAGAGGGCCTGTTCGACTCGCAGCAGACCCAGATGCTGCAATCGATGGCCGACGAGCAATTGGCGTTGCACCTGGCCACGCCGGGCATCGGCCTGTCGCAGTCGATCCTGGCGCAGATGCAGCAGGGCAAGCCGGGTGAACTGCCGACCGAGGCGGTGCAGCGGCTGGGGCAGGGCACCGACCTGGATTTCCAGACAGGCGGTTCGCGCCAGGTGTCGGCATTGATGGACGTGATGCGCAACAATCGCGCCAGCGACCGGGCCCTGGCCGCGGCCGAGGGGGCGCCCGAGCATGTCATCAACTTCGTCTCGAAGATGTCGCGCGCGGCCACGCTGGCCTCGCAGCAGAGCGGCGTGCCGGCGCGCCTGATCATGGGCCAGGCGGCCCTGGAATCCGGCTGGGGCCAGCGCGAGATCAAGCACGAGGACGGCCGCACCAGCTACAACCTGTTCGGCATCAAGGCCGGCCCGAGCTGGAAGGGCAAGGTGGTCAATGTGCTGACCACGGAATACGAAGACGGTGTCGCAAAAAAAGTGACGCAGCCATTCCGGGCTTATTCGTCCTACGAGGAATCGTTCGCCGACTATGCCCGCCTGATCGGCAACAGCCCGCGCTACGAGGCCGTGACGCAGGCGCGCAACGAAATCGAGGCAGCGCACCGCATCCAGAGCGCCGGCTACGCCACCGACCCGCAATATGCGCAAAAACTGATCGGCGTCATGGGCCAGTTGCGGGGTGCGGCCGCCAAGGTGGATATTTCGCGCCAGATGTTGGAAGGACTCTAAATTTGGACCACCTGGTGCCGTTAATCGGGTATCCAGAAATATCAGTCGCGGTTACATACGGGGCACTGTCAGCATGAATCTGTACAAATTGGCGTTGGGTGGGCTGAACGCATCCCAGGCGGGATTGGCCACTACCGGCCACAACATCAACAACGCCACCACGGTCGGTTATAACCGCCAGCGCGTCATGATCTCGACCGCCGGCGCCCAGGCCACCAGCAATGGGTTCATTGGCCGCGGCGTGCAGGTTGACACCGTCGTGCGCAGCTACGACAGCTTCCTGTACAAGCAACTGGTCGGCGCCCAGGGCAGCAGCGCCCAGTTGCAGACGCAACTGGATCAGGTGTCGCAGATCAACAATCTGTTCGCCGACCGCACCGTGGGCATCGCGCCGGGACTGACCAATTTCTTCACCAGCATGAACACCGTGGCCAGCAAGCCGGCGGATCCCGCCGCGCGTCAGGATTTGCTGGGCAAGGCCAACAGCCTGACCACCCAGATCCGTTCGGCCTACCAGGAAATGCAGAACCAGCGCCTGGGCCTGAACACGCAGATCACCACCACTGTCGAGCAGGTCAACAGCTACCTGTCCCGCATCAACGACCTGAACACCCAGATCGGCATTGCGCGCGGCAAGGGCGCCGGCAACCCGCCTAACGACTTGCTGGACCAGCGCGACCAGGCGGTCTCCGAGCTGAACCAGCTGATCGGCATCACCACCTACGAGCAGGGCGACAAGCTCAACATCTCGCTGGCTTCGGGGGGCCAGGCGCTGCTGTCCGGCGAAACCGTCTACCCGTTGCAAGCGGTGTCGTCCGCCAAGGACGTCAGCCGCACCGTGGTCGCCTACACCTTGCCCGCCGGTTCGGGCGGCAAGACCGTGTCGGTCGAGCTGAACGACGCCGAAGTCAGCGGCGGCAAGCTGGGCGGTCTGCTGCAGTTCCGCGCCAGCTCGCTGGACTTCATGCAGGCCCAGTTGGGCCAGATGGCGGTCGGCCTGGCCATGACGTTCAACGAACAGCACCGCCAGGGTCTGGACACCGCCGGCAACGCCGGCACCGATTTCTTCAGCATCGGCAGCCCCCAGGGCGTGCCGAATGCCAACAACAAGAGCGGGGCGCAGCTCAGCGGCACGTTCACGAACGTGGACAACATCAACGCCAAGGACTACGAAATCAGTTTCGACGGCGCGAATTACCGCGTGATGCGCCTGCCGGAAGGCACCCAGGTATATAACGGCCCGGCCACGGGCACGCCGCCCACCGCCACGCTCGACCTGACCGACGAGATGGGCGTGTCGCTGACGATCGATTCGCCCCCGCAGGCGGGCGACAAATGGTCGCTGTCGCCCACGCGCGACGCCGCCCGCGACATCAACGTGCTGATCACCGATCCCGAAAAGGTCGCCGCGGCCGACGCCGACGGCGGTGATGCCAACGGCAAGAACGCGCTGCTGCTGGCACAACTGCAGACGCGCAAGGTGCTGGGCCATGGCACCATGAGCATCACCGAGATGTTCGGGCAGGTGGTCAACACCGTTGGTGTGCAGACCGCGCAGATCACTTCGGCCAACACCGCCCAGAAGAATCTCGTCGCCCAGAAGACCGCGGCGCAGCAGTCGGTGTCGGGCGTGAACCTGAACGAAGAATACGTGAGCCTGTCGCTCTACCAGGAGCAGTACCAGGCCAGCGCCCGCATCATCGACGTCGCCAGCACGCTGTTCGATACGCTGCTGGGCCTGCGCGGCTGATCCGGATCGTTGCAATCGTGACCTATCAAGACCTATTTGGAGCTTCCCCATGCGCCTGAGCACCTCGATGATGTATTCGAACGGCCTGAAGGGCGTTCTCTCTCAGGAATCCGACATGAACCGCCTGGTGGAACAGGTGGGCAGCGGCAAGAAGTTCCTGACGCCGGCCGATGATCCGCTGTCGGCGTCGCTGGCGATCAACGTGGCGCAGACCCAGAGCATGAACGCCACGTACCTGCTCAACCGCAACACCGCCAAGACCAACCTGGGGCAGGAAAACAACGTTCTCGACTCCATCACCACGGCGCTCGCCGACGTGCGTACGCGCGTGGTGCAGGCCGGTAACGGCACCTTCGCCGACAGCGACCGCCAGGCCCTGTCGACCGCGTTGAAGAATGCCCGGGAAGCCCTGCTCGGCCTGGCGAACAGCACCGATGGCAATGGCCAGTACCTGTTCTCCGGCTACCAGGGCGGCGTGGTGCCCTACGCGCAGGATGCCAACGGCAAGATCGTCTACAGCGGCGCCACCGGCGAGCGCACGGTGCAGGTCGACCAGTCGCGCCAGATGTCCAGCAGCGACATCGGCAGCGACATCTTCAACCGGGCAAATCCGGGCTCGCAGGCCTATGTCAGCACCGCCGCCGAGGCCAACACCGGCACGGCCCAGTTCGGCACCGTCTCTGTGACGCCGGGCAGCCCCAACATCGGCAAGAACTTCAAGCTGCAATTCGAATCCGACCCGGCCACCGGCAACATGGGATACCGCGTCATCACGACGGATCCCAACGCCAACCCGCCCGTGCCGCCCGTGATCAATCCGGCGCCGCCGACGGCGCCCACCGCGTACACGCCCGATGCCGCGATCGACTTCGGTGGGGTGTCGGTGGTCGTCAAGGGCACGCCGCAGAACGGTGACGTGATCGACGTGGAAAGCGTGCAGTCCGCCAACGTCGATATTTTCAATACGCTGGACAACCTGATCAAGACGCTGGATTCGCCGATTGCAGGCGATTCGGTGGCGCTGGCCAAGCTCAACAACGAATTGGCGACGGCCAACAAGAAGCTGTCGACCAACTACGACAACGTGCAGACGGTCGCCGCCTCGGTGGGCGCCCGCATGAACGAACTGGAGGCATTGGACGCCACGGGTACCCAGAAGGGCCTGGGCTATTCCAAGTCCTTGTCGGATCTCGAAGACCTGGACTACTACTCGGGCGCCAGCCAGTTGGCCTTGCGCCAGGTGGCGTTGCAGGCGGCGTCCGCGGCATTCATGACCATCCAGGGGTCGAGTCTTTTCAGCCGCAAGTAATGCGGTGAGTTCATAGGCCGTTGTCCCGCAGGGGCGCGGCATGTTGCGCCCTTACGGACGCTTCCGGCGGCATGCCGGAGCGTCCGTGTGTGCGTACAGGGTAGGAATTTTGTCGTTTCAATAACGCTCGGATAATTCATGCTTGTCAATTTGAAAGTTCGCACCTGCATCATCGTGGTGTTGTTGCTCTTCACCGGTGCCATGTTCGTCTCCAACGGCGTTGCGTGGATGGGATTGAATTCCAGCAATAGCAAGCTGGATCAGATCAACGCCGCCTACACCGACCTGGGGGTGCCGCTGAACCGCGCCTACACCGTCTTCCTGCGGGCACGCCTGCTGCTATCCACCTCGCTGATGGACATGCAGCAGGGCAAGACCGAACAAGCTACCGCGCAGGCCAAGCGCTCGGAGGGCTTGACGCAGGAAGCGCTCAAGATGATGGATGACTTCCGCAAGGCGCCGCAGCTATCCGGCACGCAGGCGCTGGGCCAGGCATTGGACGCGGCGCAAAAGGAATACGAAGCGGTGCTCAGGGGCCAGGCGACGGCATTGTCGAACATGGCGATTCAGGATTACCTGAATCTCAATGATTCCGCCAGTCGCGTCAACACCAAGTTCCGTGAAGCGATCGACAATTATCTGGATTTCATCGACAAGCGTACCGACGAGTTGGCGGCCCAGGCACTGGTGGACCACAACATCTCGCGTACCGTCACGATTGCGCTGCTGGTGATTGCAGCGTTGCTGGCGATCGGCTGTTGGATTTTCATCAGCCGCACGGTGCTGCGCCCCTTGCATGAGGCGGGGAATCATTTCGAGAAGATCGCTGGCGGTGACTTCACCGGACGCATCGACGTGCGCAGCACCAACGAGATCGGCCAGTTGTTTGCCGCCGTCAAGCGCATGCAGGAAAGTCTGACCCGCACGGTGGCCATCGTGCGCCGGGGCGTGGACGAGATCAATGTCGGTTCGCGCGAGATTTCGGCCGGCAACACCGACCTGTCCAGCCGCACCGAGCAGCAGGCTGCCTCGCTGGAGGAAACCGCGGCATCGATGGAAGAGTTGGCTTCGACGGTCAAGCAGAACGCGGACAACGCGCGCCAGGCGAACCAGTTGGCGGCCAGCGCTTCGGACGTGGCCGAGCGCGGCGGTTCGGCGGTGGCCGAAGTGGTCAACACCATGCAGGGCATTTCGGCCAGTTCGCGCAAGATTTCCGAGATCGTGTCGGTAATCGACGGCATTGCGTTCCAGACCAACATCCTGGCGCTGAACGCGGCGGTGGAAGCGGCGCGCGCGGGCGAGCAGGGCAAGGGCTTCGCGGTGGTGGCGGGCGAGGTGCGCTCGCTGGCGCAGCGCAGCGCGCAGG